>CAZMVS010000387.1:0-11890 GCA_964569525.1 uncultured Planctomycetales bacterium | reverse complement strand
GCCACCTTGCGGATAGCCTCGGCGACCATATCGCAGTCTTCTTCGCTCATTTGGGGAGGTACGTCGATGTGTACCGCCCGTGACAGCAGGTCCGCGCTCTTCGGACAGAGGTTTTCGTAACTGACGGGCTCGCCTTGTCGGGCGGGATCCTTGTAAGGATATCCGTCCGGGGTGGGTGTGGTCTGCTTGATCATATGTAACCAATGTTGGGCCACGTGCCAGTCGGGGATATTTTTGTGATAGCAATGTTGGGCGGAGACGCCTTCCGCGACGAGGGCTTTGACGAATTTTTCGCAAAGTTCGATGGTGGGGACATAGAAAATGATACAGACAGCGGCGTCGCCTTCAGCATCGTTTTGTCGACGGGGGGTGATGCCCTTGGGGATCAGGTCTTCCAATTGTGAAGTGATCCGGCGTTTATTTTTGCGCATACCCTCCAGCAATGCGGGTAGTTTGCGAAGTTGAGCGAGGCCGATGGCACCCGCTACTTCGGACATACGGAAGTCATATCCATAGAACAACTCGCCGGGGAAACGTGCGGGAGCAAAGCGATCCGGTCGCCAACAAGCTGCCGAGTCGTGTACCGACTGGGCCTTGATATAGATATCCTCGGAGTCGGTAAGCAACATTCCGCCTTCGCCGGTGGTGATAATTTTATAATATTGGAAGCTAAGACATCCGCAGTTTCCAAAAGAGCCAAGGCGTTTACCTTTGTACGTGCCGCCACAGGCCTGGGCATTATCTTCGATGACCGCCAGGTTGTGTTTTTTGGCGATTTCCATGACACGGTCCATGTTGCAGGCGGAGCCGCGCATATGGACGGGGACGATAGCCTTTGTTCGGGGGGTGATTTTCTTTTCCAAATCATCGGGATCAATGGTGAAGGAGTCGTCAATTTCGGCCACGACGGGGACGGCGCGGGCACAGAGGACGGCAGAGGCCGAGGACCAGTAGGTGTAGGCGGGTATGATGACTTCATGTCCCGGTCCGACGTCGCAAGCGATGAGGGCGGAAATCAGGGCAGAGGTACAGGAATTCACGCCCAAGGCATGGTGGCTGCCGATCATGTCAGCCACGCGCTGTTCAAATTCGCTAACCTTTGAGGATACGCCTTCGGGGGGGTAATAGCGGAAGATGTACTTTTTATCCAAGCTGTCGCAAACTTCCTTTTTTTCGTCCTCGCCGATTTCGTATCCGCCGGGATACATAGGATAATTTGGGGTAGTTTTTGCCTTTTTACCGCCGTCAATGGCTAGTTTTTCATCAACAGATGCCATATATCAACCTCGCGCTTTAATGATAAAGACTGCAGAACTCCTACGAGACACTACAAACAGTCATTTATGATACCATAATCGAGAAATCCTGCCAAAATGGTTACTTCGTTGGAGTCTTTGGTTTTTTTAATTGGTGAGGAAGTTGTTTGGTTGATCGTGACGGTTTGCGTCAGGCGCGGGCCAAACGTATGCGAGGGCAGGAGAGCGAGGATGTCCCGGTAAAGCGAAGCCGACTGAAAGAAATTCAGCCCTTGCTGATGAGGGTTTGTCAGGCTTACGGTCTGGATTCAATTTCTCTTCTCATTGCTGTAGAAGTTGTTCCTGTTCAAGGTGTTCGTCAGCAGGTTCGTCAGGCAAACGGTTGTCGGCGGAGGATTCCAAATGGTGAGGAAGGGCGATAGAAGCCTTCATGTTTTTACAACGGGCGTCCATTTCCCTGTGCCACCAGATGATTTCCATGGTGCCATCTTCTTTTTCCGCCAAGGCGGTACAGTTTTCGACCCAATCACCGGTATTGCAATAAGTGATGCCGTTCATTTGGCGCAGGGCGGGCTGATGGACGTGGCCGCAGATAACCCCGTCAACTTTCTGACGATGAGCTTCGGTGGTCATGAGTTCTTCAAAGTTGGTAAGGTATTTGACGGCTTGCTTAACTTTTCGCTTGATGGCTCCGGAGAGGCTCCAATATGGTTTTCCGAAGTGGCGGCGGATTCGATTGACCAGGCGATTGAGGAAGATCAGGTGGTTGTAGGCCCAACTGGCCAGGTGGGAAAGCCAAGGACGATAGAGGACCACGGTATCGAACTCATCACCATGGAGAACGAGGAAGCGGCGGCCGTCGGCGGTTTCATGATAGGCGCGGTCCACAATTTGGACGTCGCCGAATTGATACCCGACGAAATCGCGAAAGAATTCGTCGTGGTTACCAGGGATTAGAAATACCTTAGCGCCTTTGCGGGATCGTTTGAGCAGTTTATGAATAACTTCGTTGTATTGTTTGGGCCAATACCATTTGCGTTTGATGGACCACATGTCGATGATGTCACCGACCAGGTAAAGATAGTCCACCTTGATCGAGTCGAGGAATTGATAAAGCATTTCCGACTGGCAATCCTTGGTACCGAGGTGGATGTCTGAGATCCAGACGCTGCGATAGAATGTTTTTCCCTTAGAAGATGATTTTTTCCCAAGGTTGTTCATTTTTTGTCCTCTTTTGGATTGGCGTTTTGTTTGAAGGAGTTTGCATTTGTAGCTGTTATTTCCGAGGCGAATTGTTCGATGGCCGAAACCGCTTCGGCGGTTCCGTCCTGAAGTTGTTGTCCGGGAGGGGTTGTGTATTCCTGATCCCGGGCGAGAAAATCCCTGATTAATTTGCTGGTGATTTGCCGGCCGGGGACTTGTTGTCCGGCGCCCATGCGTTCGATCTGGACGGCGTTAAGGCGTTGTTCGAGGCAGTTCATAGGGATACCCAACATGGGTTTGCCGAAATAGAGGGTTTCACCGCAGAGCTGATTGCCGGTGGTGGCCAGGATAGCCCGGCAACCGGCAAGGTCTTCAATGAAAGGGATGTTGGCGAGAGGTTTGAACTGTAGGTTGTGCTGCATTCCTCTGCGGGGAGTGCCGTAGATACGCACGGGGCAGTTCAATTCGAGCAAAGCCTGTTCCAGTTGGGGGGTATATTGGTGTTGGCCCTGGGTCAGGTATACGAGGAGGTAGTTGCTTTTATGGGGAGTGATGTCGCGGACCTCGCGGCGGATAATGGGGCCAACTTTTTTGACGCCGTTGTGTTGTGGAGGGGCATCGAAAAAGCTGGAGACGATGGCCCGCTCCGGTTGGCCGAACATACTGCGATAGACCAAGGCGTTGCCTTTACAGCGAATCCGATCGGTGAAAGGCATTTCCGGTCGGCAATAGACCAGTACGCCGAAATGATCAAAGGTGATACGGGGGATGCGTAAGCGTCGGGCAGCGTGGTGGGTGAAGGCTTCGGAGTCGGTGAGGATAACTTCAGGGCGAAAATCGGAAATGATATTGTTGACCATATCAATAGCCGGTCCCCGCATTATCAGATCAATAACGGCGGAGAGATTGCGTTTAACGGTCAGGTAGTTGGAGAGTTTTCCTTGGGTGTTGTAGTGGTAGCGTAGATTGGGAATAGGAATGACGGGGTACTCAGGCCAAAGGGCATGGTAGGCGTCACCACCGGCCAGTACCAAAATTTCATGGCGCTCCACCAAGTGGGGCAAGACCGCCAAGGCTCGCATCGCATGTCCGCGTCCGTAACCATGTACGCCGTAGACAATTCGCACGCTTTCACTCCTTAAAGGCATATTGTAGCTAACGTTATGTGAAGAGCTCGTTAGGGATTTGTGATTCATTTGTGAAAAATAGGGTATTTGGGTATTTTTCTGATGATTTTTGGGGTGCCAGATCTTATTGCTCATGAAGAGGTTTTGAATTTTGGAGAAACCATTTTTTGCCCTTGGCGATGCAGGGCGTGAGAAA
Organism: uncultured Planctomycetales bacterium; assembly: GCA_964569525.1. Taxonomy (GTDB): domain Bacteria; phylum Planctomycetota; class Phycisphaerae; order UBA1845; family PWPN01; genus JAAYCU01. Next base: position 8,108 of record CAZMVS010000387.1, on the reverse strand, counting down.
TAAATCGTGTGAGGGTTGCTTTTTTTGTTTAAACAAACAAAATGCACTGCGGTATCGACGGAGATATTTTATTTTTGTTCGCTGACTATACGAGGAGGAAATTTTATGACACGCAAAGCACTCTGGGCGACTTTGGCGATGGCTTGTTGGGCGGGATTTGTGGCGACGGCTGCCGCGGAGGTGAATACGGAAGTTCTGCTGGAGCAGATGACCGACCTGCAGCGGCTGACGCACTTGCCGCAACCGGCCTACACATGCAAACAGTTTTCGAGCTATGACCGGGCCTCCGCTTCTTATTCCGATCATCGGGGCTGGTTTGCCAACGGTGACCGGGGCCAATATCTGCGGGTGGAGGAGAATGATGGTCGTAAAGAACACGTCATGGTTGACGTGGACGGTCCCGGGGCCATTGTGCGGATTTGGTCAGCGAATCCGGAAGGGAATCTGCGGGTTTATATTGACGGCAGTGACGAGCCGGCCATTGAGGCGAACATGCGAAACTTGCTGGGCGGGCAGGTGCATGGATTTCCTGTGCCGTTGGCGGGCCAGCGGGCCAAAGGGTGGAATCTCTATTTCCCCATTGCCTATGCCAAGCATTGCAAGATTACCAGTGATAAGGGTGGTTTTTACTATCATGTGAATTATCGCACTTACGAAGCCGGCACGGAGGTGACCAGCTATAGCCGGGCGGATATGGGCACCTATTCGGCCAAGATCAAGGAAGTGGCGGAGCGGCTGGCTTCGCCGCGCGAGGGTAGTAACGTGCCGGCCGACGCGGAGCGGGACACGGTCAGATTCTCCGAGACCTGTATTCCCGGTCCGGAGTTCACTTTGGCGGATATTGGCGGTTCCAAGGCGATTTGCGATATGCAGCTGCAGATTGATGCCGAGGATCCGGAATTGGCTGCGCGGGGCGTGGTTTTGTACATGATTTTCGACGGACAGCAGACGGTGGAAGTCCCGCTGGGAGATTTCTTCGGGACCGCCCCGGGGTTGACGTCTTATGAAGCGATGCCCAGTGGTATAACCGAAGGGGAGGCGCCGGTTTGCTGGTCCCATTGGGTGATGCCGTTTGCCAAAAACGCGGTGATCAAGGTTCGCAATTTCACCGGTCAGGCGGTGGAGATCAAAGGTTCGCTTGCGACCGTGCCTTACGAATGGAAGGCCAGCAGCCTGTTGTTCCACGCCAAGTGGCGGATCGAGCGTGCGATTCCTTCGCGGCCCATGACCGACTGGACGCATATGTGCTTGAACGGGCAGGGGCGGTTTGTCGGGGGGCATCTGCACGTTATTAATCCCGTACGGAACTGGTGGGGCGAAGGTGATGAAAAGATATACGTGGATGGGGAGACTTTCCCCAGTACATTTGGTACGGGAACGGAAGATTATTACGGGTATGCGTGGTGCAGCAACGAGCGGTTTGTGCATGCGTATCACAATCAGCCGCTGTGTGATGGGCCGGGGAACTATGGTAACACCTCGGTGAATCGTTTCCACGTGATCGACGACATTCCCTTTACAAAGGCGTTTCGTTTTGACATTGAGAACTGGCATAGCCATCCGGCTACGGATACGACCCGGGCGGCGGTGAACTATTGGTATGCCCGGCCGGGATGCAGGGATTTCTTCGGGCCGATTACCGAGGAGCAGGTTCAGTTACAAAAGATTGGCCCGTATGAGCCTGATCGCGTGGAGGGAGCCATCGAGGGAGAAGCGATGAAGGTTCTGGAAAAGACGGGTGAGGGGACAGTGCGGACGCAGGATCTTGATTTTCTCAGTGGTGCCCGACAGATGTGGTTTGTCAATGCCAAGCCCGGGGACATGGTAAAGCTTGGATTTAAAGCCGATCAGGGGGGTGAGAAGAACGTGTTGGTTCGGGGGACCAAGGCTGACGATTACGCCAAGGTTCAGTTTTACGTTAACGGTCATAAAGTCGGGCCGGTCATTGATTTGTATGATGCGAGGGTTCGGGGAAGCGCGGAGATGAATCTTGGAAAGGTGCAACTGGACGAGGGGCAAAATACCCTGGGCATCGAAATCGTTGGTGCCAACGACAAGGCGGTAAAGCGATATTACGTTGGTTTGGATTATCTTCGTCTTGAATAGAATGACGTGTATTCGCGGGATCGGGGCTTTGTATTATCGGCTGATAATCACTAAGCCCGGTTCCGGGTGAATACCTTTATATAAGTTGAATTTTTCAAGGGTCGGTATTTACCGGCCCTTTTTTATGGGCTTTTTAAGAAATCTCTTGAAGTCAACCGTAGCCTAAAAATATAATAATTAGTTGGGAGCGACCTCTATTCCATTTCTATGGTCGAGTCCCGGACTCATATTTTTTGTCCTTTCTTTTTTTCAAAACGACAGCTTTCCTCGATGTGTGCAATTTATTGTGGTTGGGACAAGCATTTGCGTGCAGGAGAGCAGTTATGTCGGAAAGCCTGGTCGTACGCTGCCCACAGTGTTCACAAAAATACCGGGTCACTCTCCAGTCGGTCGGTCATCGGGCGCGTTGTAAGAGATGTGGATGTTTGTTTTCGATTATGAATGAGCAGCCGGTGGATGACGACACGATTTGCGGCTGGATCACCGACGACGATCCCGGTTCGGCATCGGTAATGGGCTCTACGGGTATATTTCCGGAGTCCAATTTGCTGGATGCCAATGGTGTGGAGAAGCACGCTGATAATCGACCGAGAGTGGTTCGCTTGCGTAAGATTAATGCCCAAGGTGCGTATTTTGAATTTCCCGCCAAGTTTCTGGCGGATACGCGGCTGCGTAATTCGTTTTCCCGAAGATGCGTGGAATGTGGGGCGCGGGGTGATTTACGTATTCATTTGATTCATTGGCCGGAGCGGTTGATTACCGAGGAGGGAGCGGGGTGGAATGATCGAACGGACCAGGCCATTGGAAAGCTGAGCGATTATCGGCACCCGAATGATTCTCGTTTGCTTGAGCAATTACCGAAAACCCGACACAACGTTCATCCGTTCAATTTGCCGTTTCCTATTTTCTGCTGTGATTTTTGCCAACCCTCCAAAAGTATTCAGCCGCATATTATTGTTCGGGGCAGTATACCGTATTGTCGGTTGATCATCAGTTCGCTGGATACGGCGGAGCGGTTTTTCCGGCATAACGGCGGTCGGGAAAGCGAGGCCTACCGCCACCTGGTGGCGGAACGGGATAAGCGAAAGGATGAATGGTTAAAGCTTGAACCTCTGGTTCGTTCGCGAATTTCCAAGTGGTATGTCCCCAAGAACGGAGAGCATTTTGTGCATTATTTTCGGGACTGCGAGTATGCCAACTTGGAGACGGGGAAGGCAGGGCTTTTGTTGACCGATCGTCGGTTGGTTTTGAAGAAATATACCGCCTGCTATGATTATCCGCTGGACGAAGATGGGCGGCTTGAGTTGGTTTGGAAGGGAGACAAGGCCACGGTTCATATTTATGAAAGAGGGTGTCCGCCTGCCATTTTGAAGCTTACCCGCCTGGTTGTGGATGAGTTGGTTAAGTACCTGCAAAAGCTTCATTGCCGATGGGCGGTGGTTTCCTAATGGACCGATTGCTCACCAGTTAAAGCTCTCCTTGTGTGAGTTAACAAAGATTCATGGACCAAGCCTGTTATCGACCGGTATCGGACGATTCTCGCGGGGGTAAATGGCGTTCTGTGATAGTATGCTTACAATGATGGGGTAAACGTATGGTAATCATAATTTGTGTTACTCGGGAGGAATCATGGCCAAGACGATATGTCGATATCGGGGGAACCTGCGTGTAGAAGCGAGATTCGAGGAGAACGGGGATGTTATCCTGACGGACGCGCCGAAAAAGAACAAGGGAAAAGGAGAGAAGTTTTCCCCTACTGACCTGTTAGCAGCGGCACAGGGGAATTGTCTATTGACCATGATGGGATATGTGGCGGAAAAGCAAGGTATAAATCTAAATGAGGCGCGGGTCGAAGTGGACAAGGAAATGGTCGGTCCGCCGTATCACGTGGTGAAACTAAGGGCCGTCGTTTATATGCCGGCCGGTTTGAATGAGCACCAAAGAAAGGAAATGGAGCGGTTCGCCCAGCAATGCCCGGTGCATCACAGTCTGGCCGAGCAGATGGAAAAGGACATTGAGTTTGTTTATCCCGATTAAAAAGTGAGGTTGTGGGGGCCTGCATCGTGCCTATATAGACATGAAAAAACCGCCGGTTCCGGTAACAACTGGGATCGGCGGTTATTATTTGCGCTTATGGTTTTTGTGTTATTCAGGAACGATAATCACGAAATAATTTGAGCCGGCACCGGAGGCGGGTGATTGCATATTACCGCCTAATACCACCTGGCCGGGATCGTACGTTTTGCCATATACCACCAAGGGGCTGGCGGAACCATCTTCCACTTCCACGGTCATCCCGGTATTGGTATAGGAACTCAGGAAATTGGGAAGTGCTCCACCGTAGGCAGGCGTGCCGCGGTGATCATACATGACGTAAACATTGGAACGGACGTTCAGATCAAAAGTGATCCAGCTGGCGTCCGTTCTGGTTTTGTCGTCGTTATTGGTTTTGATGCCCAGTTGGCCCTGTAATATAGAAGGCATGGACAGGATGGTGTAATCGCGGTCGAGGTAATATTCGCTGCCCGTGGAGAGCGTGGCGAACTGATAGCGATTGAGATTTTCGGCCAAGGTGCCGGCGGTGGTAAAACTCCAAACGTTGCCGGTTGTAGTTCCCTCGTCATTCACTTCGTCTATTCGCCAGTAATACGTTTTATTTAACTGGAGGCTGCCCGGATCGAAGGTTGCGGAGGCCTGATTTGTCTGGAAGGTGGGGGGATTAGAGGTTCCGAAATAGACGTCGTGCGAAGTAGCCGCCGTTCCCGCCGACCAGGTCAAGGTTACAGGCAGGCCGGCATCAGAGGCCCCGTCGGTTGGATTAGGACTATGAGCATAGTCGGGGAGAATGCCTTCAACCGGTAAGTCGCGGCAGGTGGGATCGCCGGGGATGCCCGGTCCGTTGCCACACAGGTTGAAGATGGCCACGTCATAAATATCTGCGTCACCGTCACCATCAAGGTCTCCGTTTTCACAGCCGGTTTCCACTGGTTGGCCGGAGCCGCTGAGGCATCGCTGGAGGACGGCGAAGTCGGCCTGGTCCACGTCGCAGTCCTGGTCATAATCCGGGAGAGGATTCGGTTCGACGTTGAAGGTGTAGCCAAAGACATCGTCGGAATCCGACCAGCCGATAGTCAGATCGTCATCACGGGCACACATGCCGAGGAAGTTGCCGGTTTCGGGTCCGACCTGCCCCCAGATCGGGTTGACCTTGATGGTCCAATTAACGGTACGCACTTCGCCTGTCACGCTGGTGGAGCAACTGACCGGTTCGATATATTGATAGCCGTATTGAGATTCATCGAAAGCCCAATATCCGGCACCGTCGGCGGGATAGATATTGGGGAAGGTCTGGTAGCGGTTCACGTCGATTTCGGTAAGCCCCCAGACCAGGTAGCCGCGACAATTATCGTAGTTGCTGAAATCACGATTGAGCATAACCCGCGCATCGCGGATGTCCACGCCACCGTCACCGTCGGAGACTTCGAGAGTGACCTGGTATTCCGTGCTGCCGTCAGCCATTAACGTAGGTTCGCTTACACTGGCGGAATGGAACTGGGGTGGATATTCAAGTTCTTCCAGTTGCGAGTAATACACGTCCCACCAGGTGTTGGTTTCGGTTCCCACGCCGAAGACGATGTGTACTTCATCGCCGTAGTTGGCCATAGCACCGGGGGAGTTCAGGCCGGAGGACCAATCGTGGGGAGACAGTGTGTACATGTCGCCCCAGACGCCGTCGGTTCGTGAGCGGACGCGAATTTTGAGGGGATAATCGGGACCCCCTTCGCCTTCCCAGGCATAATGGAGGTTGCCGTTGGAGTCATAGGTTAATTGGGGGATACGGTCCAGGCTGATCATGTTGGAAATATTTTCCGGGGAAGTCCAGGTCGCCCCGTTGTCGTAGGAATACATGATGAAGACCTCCCACCATGGTGATGTGGCTCCGTCTTCGATGCATTCAGCATAGGCGGCGGCAATTTCGTTGGAGGTGGGATTCTTAGCAAAACGCAAGCTTCCGCCGTCATGCAGGAAGGTTCCGGTGCCGGTGCCGTCAGGCCAGGAGCCGTCGGGATTCCGCTTTTTGAACCAGATTTTGCCATCCCAACTTATAGCTACCCAGATTTCGTTGCCGTTAGCGAAAACATCGTTGCCATGAGGCCAGTTGTCATCGCTTGAGTTGCCGCGAATAATTTCAGTTGCGCCCCAACTGCCGCCGGCCGGTTTGTAGCGACCGTATATGCCGTTGCGCACCGGGGCACTGTCGTCGAAGAGATGTCCCCACATGAAATAGATGCCGTCGGAGTCGTCAACGGCGACGTCGTTGATGAATCCGCCGCCCCAGCTATTCAACAGCACTGGGCTGGACCAGGTTCCGCCACTGGCAGGTCTATGTATATAGTATAAGTCGCTTTTGCCATAGAAAACGTGGAGCATGTCATTGGAATCGACCACAATACAAGGCCGGGAACCTTTACCGCCCATAGAGGCAAGTAGTTCGCGAGAGGACCAGCCACTGCCGTTGTTGTACTTGTAATAAATCCGACCATCGGAATCGAGGAAATTTTGATAAACGACATGCAGAGTCCCAGTAGAGTCGATCGCCAGGAAAGGATCGACTTCATAACGTCCTACATCGCCGGTGAGGTTAACCGCCTCGCTCCATTGGCCGACGGCTGTCGCCGTTATTCCCAGGCAAACGCTGCAAAGCAAAGTGATGGTGAACAGGCATGATTTGTTAGCCATTTTTAAACCTTTCTCGGCTGCTCCATTTGATATGGATGATTATGGTTTCCACCCTCCGCAAGACGATAAACTCCCAATATAAAAATATCAGACAAGAGAGTAATTCGTCTGCAGGAAATTTTGACAAGCTAAAAGACCTCCTTATTGATTTTAGCAAAATAACAGGGCCTTTGTAAAACAGAAAGGGTAGGAAAATGGGGTTGTTTTATCCGGGCTTTAAGCAAATGTGGCTGATATCTTGTGGAAAAACATCTCGGGCCGATAATGAGTCGTTATTGTGAGGCATCGAACATGCGGGATGTTTGTTCGGACATTGGTTTATTTTGCCGCGGGTGTGTCTTACGGATTCCGGTTTGTAAATATTTTTGGATGGTACGGTAGATAAAAAGGATTGGTTATGCGCGAATGGTTGATATTAATTGCGGCGGTAATGGGAAGTTTCGTGCCCCAGGTTGTTATGGGTGCTTCAGGTTCAGCCGGTGAGGGGCCTAACGTGATTCTGATCATTACCGATGACCAGGGGTTTGGTGATTTCGGTGTTCAAGGGAATCCGATTTTGCGAACGCCGCACCTGGATTGCCTGGCGGAAGATGGGGCGGCGATGAGGACTTTTTATGTTAGCCCGGTATGTGCACCGACGCGGGCGTGCCTGATGACCGGGCGATATAACTACCGCACACGGGTGGTGGAGACATATATTGGTCGAGCCATGATGGATTCCGCGGAAATTACCATGGCGGAGTTGTTGAACAGGGCCGGTTACGCGACGGGTATTTTCGGGAAATGGCATTTGGGGGATTGTTATCCCATGCGGCCTATGGATCAGGGATTCGAAGAAGTTCTTGTGCATCGTGGAGGTGGGATCGGTCAGCCGGGAGATCCGCCCGGTGGGGAGGGCAAATATACCGATCCGGTTCTTTTTCATAACGGTCAGCGGGTAGAGAAAGAGGGGTATTGTACGGATATCTTTTTTGATGCGGCCATGGATTGGATCGAGTGTTGTCATCGGGACGGGCGCCGGTTTTTTGCGTACATTGCGACCAATGCGCCGCATCGGCCCTTTCATGATGTGCCCAAAAAGCTTTACGAGGAATATAAGCGGAAGGATCTGGAGCGGCTTTTGACGTTGAAGGATCCTAATGAGAAACAGAAGGCCCGCGCGGTGGATGATCTGGCCCGTGTCTATGCAATGATTGCCAATATTGATGAGAACGTGGGGCGGTTATGTGACAGGTTGGAGAGGTTGAGTTTAACACGGGATA
>CAZMVS010000386.1:0-2152 GCA_964569525.1 uncultured Planctomycetales bacterium | reverse complement strand
CCAGCTCGAATATGAGCGCAATGCCGTATTGGCCGTTTCCAGCATCTATGGTATCGATATTCTTGAAGACAGCATTCTTGAATGCCGCAAGCGGCTTTTCGGTATTTTTGATTGGGCCTACAGCAGCCTTTACAAAAAGACGGCAAAAAACCAATGCCGGAATGCGGTCAAATATATTCTGGAGCGTAACATCATCCGGGGTGATGCGCTCACGCTGAAAACCGTGGGTGCAAACCCCCAGCCGATTGTTTTTTCCGAATGGTCACTAGTCACCGGCAGTAAGTTCAAACGCCGGGATTTCGCTTTTCATGAATTATTCCCAAGAGAAAGAGAAAAACAGATGTCTCTTTTTTCTGTTTCAGGCCCTTCGCTTGTATCTGATTTAGGAGAAAATGCCTTTATTCCCATGCCTATCAAAGAGTATGCCTTAACTCATTTTCTGAGGATCGCCGATGCCGACAAACCATAACTACAACCCGGATGTGCTGACGTGCATCGCAAACCTCAGCAGTGACGAGGTTTTCACGCCGCCGCAACTGGTCAACCAGATACTCGATCTGCTTCCGGCGGAAATTTGGCGTGAAAAAGAGGCAACATTCCTTGATCCGGCCTGCAAGTCGGGCGTTTTCCTGCGCGAAATCGCCAAACGGCTCGACACAGGACTGGAACAGCGAATCCCCGACCGACAAGAGCGGATAAACCACATTTTCAAAAACCAGCTTTTCGGTCTGGCGATCACGGAGCTGACCGCCCTGCTCTCCCGCCGGTCGGTTTATTGCTCCAAGACCGCCAACGGCAAATACTCCGTCTGCGAAACCTTCGACAAACCACAGGGCAATATCCGTTTCGAGCGCATCGAGCATACGTGGAAAAACGGGCGCTGCGTGTTCTGCGGGGCAAACCAGGAGGGATACGCGCGCGGCGAAGAATTGGAAACCCACGCCTATCGATTTATTCATACCGGCAAACCGGAGGAAATATTTAAGATGAAATTCGATGTCATTATCGGTAATCCGCCGTATCAGTTGAGTGATGCAGGTGATAGCACAGGTTCTTCGCCCATCTACAACAAATTTGTTGAACAGGCAAAGAAGTTGAATCCGCGTTATCTGACGATGATTATCCCTTCTCGCTGGTTTGCGGGTGGAAAGGGCTTGGATCAATTTCGCGATACCATGTTAAATGATAAGCGAATTTCCTGTTTGGTTGATTATCCGATAGCAGCCGATGTCTTTCCCGGCGTAAAGGTGATTGGCGGTGTGTGTTATTTTCTGTGGGAACCGAGCCATAACGGGGCATGTATGGTTACAACCCACATGAACGGCATTGATGACACAATGACCCGGCCACTAAATCAATTTGACACATTCGTTAGATTCAATAAAGCAATAACAATTCTTGAGAAGGTTACTGCCAAGAAATACCCTTCGATGAGTGACCAAATTTCCAGACAAAAGCCATTCGGCTTACGCACTTTTGTCCGTCCTTCTGGAAAAGGTGGTGTCACACTATATGCAAATAAAAACATTGGAAAAATTGAGAAATCTGCTATCACGATCGGAACGGAAATGTTGGGACAATGGAAGGTTTTCATCTCGATGGCTTATGGTGAAGGCGGCGAAACACGCGATTATCCGAGAATGATTATTGGTAAACCGATTATTGCTGCACCCGTGAGTGCTTGCACTGAAACATATATCGTTGTCGGGGCATACAATACGGAAGCAAAGGCAAAACACTTGGCCGCCTACTTGCAAACAAAGTTTCTTCGGTTCCTTGTAGGACTGCGAAAAAACACATAGCATATCACCAAGGATCGCTTTGCTTTTGTGCCAATTCTTCCAATGGACAAATTGTGGACCGACCAAAAGCTCTACAAGCATTTCGGCCTGACCGACGACGAAATCACATTCATTGAATCCATGGTACGCCCGATGGAGGTGGAACATGAATAGCGAGAAAGCGTTGGCAGTCTTTGAGAATTTTAAAATTCGAAGGGTATACGACGAAGAATTGGAAACCTGGTATTTTTCGGTGGTGGACATTATCGCGGTATTGATCCAGCAACCGGATTACCAGGCGGCGCGCAACTATTGGAAAGTCCTGAAAAACCGCCTAAAAAAAGAGGGGAGCGAGGCGGTTACAAAATGTA
>CAZMVS010000385.1:0-8235 GCA_964569525.1 uncultured Planctomycetales bacterium | reverse complement strand
TTTCACAACCATCGAAATTTCCGCCTGCGTTTTCTTTTTGCATAGTGGCGGTGGTTTTCTATAATGAAATTCCAATTCCGTAATGGGCAGGAGGCCGACTCATCCGGGTGCATCCGCCTGAATCGGAAAGGAACTCCGATGCGACGTATTGCCATCATTAATCAAAAAGGGGGCGTGGGGAAAACAACCACCACGGTGAACGTGGGTATGGCCCTGGCTCGTAGTGGGCAAAAGGTGCTCATGATCGACCTGGATCCCCAGTCTCATCTTTCCCTGCACTTAGGCAGTGATCCCACCGACGGGCAGGTGGGCACGTACGAGCTGTTGACCCAATCCACCACCTTCGCCAAGGCCCGGCAGAAAGTTGCTCAGAACCTTTGGGTAGTAAATTCCAGTATTGACTTGGCCGCCGCCGAGGTGGAGTTGGTCAGCGTGGTCGGGCGGGAAGTCATTCTGCGGGATCAACTCGACCAGCACGTGGGCGTGGGCAAGGACAATCATTGGCCGCAGTATGATTATGTGCTGATCGACTGTCCGCCCAGCTTGGGAGTGCTCACCCTGAACGGACTCTGCGCCGCCAACGAGGTCATGATTCCGCTGCAGCCACACTACCTGGCCCTGCAGGGACTGGGGAAGTTACTGGAAACCGTCTCCATGGTGGAAAAGCGAATCAATCCGCAGTTGCAAGTCAGCGGGGTAGTGCTTTGTCTTTATGAAGCGGGGACCAAGTTGGCTTCAGAGGTTGTACAGGACGTTCGCGAATTTTGTGAACAGGCCCGCGGCAATGGTTCACCCTGGCAGAACACTCGCGTATTCGATACGGTGATCCGCCGGAATATCAAGGTGGCAGAGTCACCCAGTTACGGGCAATCCATTTTCGATTATGCGCCGGACAGCAATGGGGCAAAGGATTACACTCAACTCGCCCGGGAAATAGCCGATCCCGAAAGCTTTGATCGCGAAAAAACCCAAGCGGAAACACAACAACAGGCTCAACCTTTAGATTCCCAATCGAAAAAAGAAGCGAACGCGGGTAATAACGGAGACCAAACACCCCCGCAAACTAAGGATGCCCAACAAAAGGTTCACTCGCAGGCCAAAAATCAATCCGCCTCTTCTTCACCTGCTCCCGCAAACGAAAACAATCAACCACCCGGTGATGACTCAAGCAATCGCCTCTCCGCCTCTGCTTGAAGAATCAATTCACTTATCCACCGTCGGTTACATCAACGGATAATCTCATCGTCGGCGGGTCCCTCCTCCTGCTTACTACGCGGACCGCTGGCGTCGATCGCCTCGCGTATCGTGATGGCCAAATCAACAATAGCAAAAGGTTTCTGGACAAACGGGCCCGCTCCCGTCTCCTGAAGCTTGTTGACTACGTCGGGTTTGTCAAAACCGCTGATCAACAGCACGGGAATGTCGGGGCAAAACTGGCGAATACGGGCGTACATCTGGTCTCCCGCACACTTGGGCATATTCAAGTCGAGAAGCACCAGGTCAATATCTTTGCCATTGCGCCGGACGAACTCGCCGGCTTCGTCGGTATCGGAATGGGAAATGACCAGGTAGCCCAGCGGAGCCAGTATTTTCTCCACGGTTTTGCAAACGGCCGCTTCGTCGTCGATAATCAGGACGGTTTCCGTACCCCGTGGGGCTCGAACCGGTTTCGGCCTCAGGGAAGCAGCATCCACCACTTCTTCATGTTCCTCGGCCGCCGGCAGCCAGATGGACATAGTGGTTCCGCCGCCCGGGCTGCTGTCCACCCGAATTTGCCCACCGTGACTTTGCACAATTCCCTGGGTGGCGGCCAAACCCATGCCGCGTCCGGTAAACTTGGTGGTAAAGAAGGGATCAAAAATTCGCTGAATGGTCTCTTCGTCCATTCCGCAACCCTGGTCGGTAACCTGCAGACACACGTACAAAGCCGGTTCGAGGTTTAATGAGTCGGCCTTCTCTTCATCAAGTTGTTCGGGGAACGTGGAGATCTCAATGATGCTGGGGGCTTCGCTGGCCTGAATGGCGTTCAGGCAAAGATTCATAATCACCTGTTCAATCTGAGTAGCATCGACTACAACTGCCGGTACCCGTTCAGCAGGTTTGTGTAACAAATTGATCTGCGGCGGGGCCGTGCGCTCCAGTATTTTCAGAACGGACTTGACCACCTGTTTCAAGTCGGTAGCCACCGGCTTTTGCAAACCACCGCGGGCATAAGCCAACAACTGCTGAGTCAACGAGGAGCCCCGTTCTGAAGCGTCCATAATATCTTCCAAAGCATCCTGTACGCGTTGCGGCAAACCTGCCTGGCGTTGCAGGACCGAAGCGTTCCCCACGATCACTGCCGAGAGGTTATTAAAATCGTGAGCGATGCCGCCGGCCAAAGTCCCAATGCTTTCCAGTTTCTGGGCCTGGAGCAACTGCTGTTGTAGCCGCTTGGTCTCGGTGATATCCACCACCGCCCCCTCGACGTACCCTTTTTCAGGAAATATCTTGCCAGAAATGTTAGCGTCTATCTCACGCCCGTTGGGAAAGTTAAAATGCATTTCGTAGTTGGAAACTTCGCCGTGTTTGTACAGCATGTCCAAAAATTGCTGACGCTGTTGGTGGGGGAAGAAATCGGTGGTATAGGCCTGCTCCATCATTTCCTGCGGATTGGCATAGCCGGTAATTTCGGCGGTGGTTTTGTTGGCCTTTAGAACTTTTCCATCTTCGATACGGGTCTGCCACAGGCCGACCAGAGCGGTTTCATATAAATTGCGGTACATCTCTTCGCTTTCCCGCAAAGCCTCTTCGGCTTTCTTTCGCTCGGTAATGTCGATACCCATGCCGAAGAAATAATCCAACTCGCCGTCGGCCTTGATCACCGGTTGGCCGTGCCATTCCACCAGCAACCGCCTCCCGTCTTTGGTCAGGACATAATTCTCATTGGTGGTTGACTGGCAATGATCGATAATATTGCGGAAGATCGCTTTTAAGCTCTCATGTTCTTCCGGAGGAACAAAGGTTTCCAAGTAATCCTTGCCAACCACCTCTTCCTCCGAATACCCCAAGGCCTTCAACATAGCCTGGTTAAGCATTCGGAGTCGGCCTTCGGTATCGATAATGACAATAAAAGCCGGCGAGGTCTGCACCAAACGTTTGTTGAAGTCTCGTTCCCGCCGAATTTGCTGTTCTGCCTGTTTCAGGGAAACCAGCTGCCCCAAGGCGGAAGCATACAAGGTTAGCAATTCGCTATCGTGGTTGGTCATGGGACGATGACTAAGCAGGTTGTCGCAGGCGATATAGCCGATCACCCGCCGACCATCCCAGATGGCCGCACTGACCCGGGTACCCTCACCGACAACCCGGGCATGGTGATCGCCCAGAAGCAAGCCTTCCGTCCGAAAGGCGATAGGCTGCGAGCTGTTCAAACAGGCAATCAGGTCTTCGCGCAAACTTTCGAGCTTGTTTTCGATTCCTCTTTCATCGCGCAACCGGCCCTGTTCATCGATTCCATAAGTGCCGGTCACCTTTCCCCCCTGCTTGTCCACAAACCAGATTCCCAGGCGATCGAAGTCCAGCCGCTCACAGCCTGCCTCCACTGCTTGCCGACACAAGGCATCCACTGATTCAATGTGGGACAAATCGAGACTCAGTTCCAGCAAGATAGTCAGCTTGTTCTGGAATTCTTTTTCGGCCTCCTGGTTTTGCCGAAGCACCTCTGCCACCCGTTTGCGCTCTACGATCTCATCCTGAAGTTGGCGATTGGCTCGCGTCAGTTCGGAAGTGCGTTCTGCCACGCGTTTTTCCAGGTCTTCATGGGCTTTCAGCAACGCCGCTTCCGCCTCTTTACGTTTTTGAATGTCCTGGTTAATGCCGACCAAGCCAACGATCCGCCCCTCGCTGTTGTAATAAGGAACCTTGGTAACGGAATACCATAGACCGGAAGGATCCATTCGCTCCATGCCCACAATCGATTTGCCCGTGCGGATAATTTCCCGTTCTTCGGATTGATACATTTCGGCATATTCAGGGGCATAAAAATCGTAATCCGAGTTTCCGATCATTTCCTCCGGCGAGCTGATATGGGCGGCTTTCGGGGTCTGCGAATTGACCAGAGCAAAGCGGCATTCACTATCTTTGACATAAATGGGATAAGGCAGATTCTCCACGATGGCCCGCAACATGTTGCGTTCTTCGGCCACCTCTTTTCCCACATCCTGTCGGTCGGCGGTCCTGCGTGTTTCCCCTTTTTTCGGTTTGCCTCCCGCTGGATCGGCTATAGTCGCTTGGGGGGACTCAGGCTGGTCCGGGGATTGGTTATCGAGTTGCTTACGCAATCGCCCGTTTTCTTCCTTAACTTTCTCCAACTCCTTGATTCGCCGCCGCAGGGATTGGATCTCCGCCTGAAGCTCAGCTGGTGAATTTTTAGACTTCCCCATCTTGACGTCCTTTCATACCTCGCTTTCCGCTTGGCCCCCATACAAAGCACCTGTATGTTCGGCGGCGGGAAATCGATCTTTCAGCAAGGCAACGGACAATTTGATCATCACTCTAATCCCGAAACCTGCCAATCTTTAACAAAGAAAAACAGATGAACGAAAACCTGATCGGCTCTTTTTGAAAAACGAATCGCCAAAACAACTCCACCCAAGAGGAGGATCGGGATTCCAAACCTGTACCGAGATGCTTATTGAGCCGAATCTAACCCCATATCTTGTCACTACAGGCATTTGGATTCCGCGTTCACGTTCAAATGGCGCACTTTTACATAACAAATTCTATCCAAACGGAATAAGTGTGAAAAGAGAATGCCTAAAGCACAGGTGTAATACAAGTGAGAACGCAAAGCGAGAGGGTACATAGCCCCATTTCCAAGCGTCTATCTAAAAAGAATAGCGGCGGGCGGACTCGAACCGCCGACCCTGGGTTTATGAATCCCATGCTCTCACCAACTGAGCTACGCCGCCTTAATAACCTTGCCCTAATGAATATATGCGCCAACTCGATATTTTGCAACGGTTTTCGAACTTCACGTTAGTATCCAACCCAGGATCATATCCCTTCAGAAACAGACTGATCGGCCAAACATTATGCTTCTTGCTAATAGGTTCAGGTCGTGAAGGTCTTGTCTTTCATCTCGTATGCTATTAATCTAAAGAGCGTAAACACACCGCAGCTACGGGAAACCTAGCTTTACGGAAATAATGAAGTCTGAGCCCAATTTCCCGTTGCCCGGAAGACGGGGGGCTACCGGTCTGGTAACCGCCCCGCCGAAAATCCATGGAAATTTCCAATAAGCAGGTACTTTCAGGCGAAGCGTCAAACGAAATTGCTCAGCCTGAGGGATCTGTTGTTTGATTTGAAGAAGAAAGACCAGGGTTTATTCCCATGCTAAAAGGTTTGGCTAACGCCCTTTTGGATCGCAAGTTACGCCGCATGGGCCGACTGACCAGCCTGTGCATTCTTGTCGGGCTGGTCGCGGGCTTCGGAGCAGCCGCCTTTTTTGTCATGCTGGAATCGGGCAGTGCCTTCTGCCTGGGATATCTGGCCAATTATCATCCCACTCCCCCTGGAAACGAGCAGCCTCCAGCTTTTCTCGAACTGTTGCATGTCGCCCGAAATGGGGGGATCCTCCGCTGGATGTTGCTGATTCTCCCTCCCGTAGGAGGATTGATCAGCGGTATTCTCGTTTTTAGTTTGGCCCCGGAAGCGGAGGGCCACGGAACCGACGCCGCCATTGAATGCTACCACTTTAAGGATGGTGCTGTTCGCAAACGGGTGCCTCTTGTCAAGGCGATTACTTCCATGATCACCATTGGCACCGGCGGTTCCGGTGGTCGCGAGGGTCCCATTGCCCAGATTGGTTCCGGCTTCGGCTCCATGGTCGGTCGCTGGCTGCAAGTCTCGCCGCACGAACGACGGGTCCTGATGGCTGCCGGCATGTCCGCCGGTATCGGAGCGATTTTTCATGCCCCGTTGGCCGGTGCCTTGTTCGGAGCGGAGGTACTTTACCGGGATCCGGATTTTGAACATGAAGTCCTGGTTCCCGGATTCGTTTCGTCCATCGTGGCCTACAGTGTGTTCGGGTGGATTTTCGGTTTTCATTCACTGTTCGTAACTCCCGAAGAATTGCGTTTTATTCAGGTCAGCGAGCTTATCTCCTACCTGATATTGGCCCTCGTCTCCGCGGGGGGCGCATATCTTTACGTAAAAGCCTTCTACGGTTTCCGTGGATTCCTATTCGGCGGGCGATTAAAAGCCGTTCCGAATCACCTCAAACCCGCCATCGGTGGCCTGCTTGTGGGGATCATTGGTTTCTTTCTACCGGAAGCCCTCGGAGCGGGTTACGGCGTGGTGCAGATGTGTTTTGACAATCAGGTGCTGAACCTGCCTTCCGCAGAGCCTTTTTTCAATTTTTTGCCGGCCGCCATGCATGACGAGATCCTGGTGGCCGCCTTATTACTGCTGTTAATCGCTCTGGCCAAAATCGCCACCACGGCCTTTACCATCGGCAGCGGGGGGAGTGGAGGTGTATTCGGACCGGCCATTACGATTGGAGGCGCATTGGGTGGGGCGACCGGTTTGTTGATTATCTTTATTTCAGGCGATGGGGTTGAACCCGGGGCTTTCACTTTGGTGGGAATGGCGGGCTTCTTCGCCGGGGCAGCCAATACCCCTGTATCCACAATCATCATGGTCAGCGAGATGACGGGAAACTATAACCTGCTGCTTCCCTCCATGATGGTCTGCGTGATAAGTTACGCCCTGTGTCGGCGGTTCACTCTTTATGAAAAGCAATTGCCTTCCCGGCTGGAAGCGCCCAGCAAACTAGGGAACATGGCCAGTGCGATCCTACGAAACATGACCGTCCGACAAGCCCTGAATTATCGACCGGCAGGTGAACTCATCACCGTTCAGCGGGACACCAGCCTGGGTGAACTGGTGGAGCTTTTCTCGCATTCCAATCAGGCCTGTTTTCCGGTGCTGGATGAAAATCAGCGGCTGACCGGGATGGTCGATGCCGGTGACATCCGCCGCATTGTGACCGAACCCGGCATGGAAGATCTGATCATTGCCCGGGATATCGAAAGGCCGCCGGTTACCGTTTCTCTCGAGGATTCCCTACTGGCAGCCCTGAATAACATGGTTAAAACCGATAGCATGGAGATTGTGGTCGTCAATGATTCAGTCACCAACCCGCAAATTGAAGGCACTTTGAGCCGTGGAGATATCGTGGCCGCCTACAACAAACAGATCGTAGCCACTGTCTGAGCCTTCTATCGCCGAAACGACTTCCTCAATCTAAAGGCCTTCCTTGGTCGTTTTATGGGCATTTTTATGTCCAATTTAAAAGCAACCCTTTTGTATCATGAACGACACGCCCACCTTCCATACCTCCGTAACTTCATAATTAAAATAAACTTAAGCATATCCAGCCTATTGAATAAGATAGGTTTGATCTCTTTTGCCCGGAGAAAAAACAAAATTTTTTAAATTATTAGACTTGCTTCAACCGAATTCATGAGGTATAAATGTTTAGTACAAATTTGGTACTATATATTCGGTTTTGGTAGGTAAACACGACTACTAAAAAACACGAAAAAGCGAGGTGGCCATGCTCACCACTAAGGAAATTAACAACGTTTTGGGCGAAATTAACGTTAACCCCAAGAATCTTTGGTATGTTCCGCATCCGGGTATCCGCACCCAAACGGCCCGGAAGCGGGCCATCGAAATAGAACAATGGATCGTCACCGGCCAACCGCTAGAGAAGGAGCCGGACGAAAACGAGCTTTTTATTGCTATGCACACATGTGCTTTCCGGGCCTCCCGTAGAGATTCTAACAATAAAAATATCTCACGGCAGGCGCGTCAGGAATGGGCACGGCGGTGGGAACAAATCCGCGAGTATATCGTGGAACAGAATCTTGGCTTGGTCTATTCCACCATCGGTCGTTTTGGTACCAAGATATTGGACGAGGACGATTTGCTCAGCGACGGCATGTTGGCTTTGAACCGGGCCATCGACAGATTCAATCCCTGGCGAGGTTTCAAGTTCAGCACCTACGCCTGCAACGTTATCGTGCGGGCCCTTATGCGACGGGGCAAGGTCGAAGGCAATTACCGACGACTATTTCCGGTGCAGCACGATTATAGTTATGAAAGACCGGACCCGGAACCGGATATCAACACCGAATTGGTTCTGGAACGACTCAATAAGGTCATGGATCAAAACCTTGGCGAGCTTACCGA
>CAZMVS010000384.1:0-10951 GCA_964569525.1 uncultured Planctomycetales bacterium | reverse complement strand
AATCGGCTTTGCCCTGGCGATTACCATCATGGCGGGTATCCGCGAGCACATTCGCTTTTCGGATGTGCCCAAGTCTTTGCAGGGGCCGGGAATTACCCTGCTGGTGGCGGCCATACTGGCCATGTCTTTCATGGGTTTCGCCGGGATGATGAAATAAGATTCGAGGTGATTCATGGTTTTGCTCATAGCGGGATTGTTTTTGCTGGCCATCACGGCGATTTTCGCCGGCCTGTTGGGTTATGCGAAGGTCAAGCTTCACGTGGAAGTAGATCCGCGGGTGGAGCAGGTAAAGGAAGCTTTGCCGGCGGCGAACTGCGGCGGATGCGGTTTTGCCGGCTGTGATGATTTTGCCCGGGCGGTTGTTGAAGAACGGGCCCCGATTGACGGTTGTCCGGTCGGCGGGCCGACGGTGGCGGCGGCGATCGCCAAGATTCTGGGCAAGGAAATGCAACAAAGCTGGCCTTATCGACCGGTGATCCATTGCCGGGCTCATACCGGAGACAAGCACGGCGTTGTGCCCTATGACGGGGTGCAGACCTGCGCGGAAGCCAACGTGGTGGGCGTAACCCAGGCGTGTGTTTACGGTTGCCTGGGATTTGGTGACTGCGTGCGGGCGTGTAAATATGATGCGATGCGCATGGTGGACGGGTTGCCGGAGGTTATTTACGACAAATGTACCGGCTGCGGGGCGTGCGTGGAGGCGTGCCCGCGGGATTTGATCGAGAAAATTCCGTTTAAGCAGGAGCAGATGCTGGTGGTGGCCTGTAACAACAAGGAGCCGGGCAAGAACGTCAAGCAGGTTTGCGACGTGGGGTGTATCGGGTGTAAGGCCTGCCAGCGGATGATGGAAGGGCTTTTCCAGGTGGAGAACAACCTGGCGTATATCGATTACGACAATTACAGCGGCGAGGAAGACTTCGAGGCGGTGATGGGCAAATGTCCGGCCAAGAGCCTGGTGTACTTCGGCAAGCCCAAGCCGGAATACGCGGAACAGCTTAAGAAGGAAGAGGCGATGGCGGAGTAACTCTGCGTCGATAAAAGGATACACGAAGCCCGTCGAAGATCGGCGGGCTTTTTTATGGGCCGGATGGGAAAGGGAAGTCCCGGCTCGCCGGTATAGGAGTCAGCAATAAAGGGAATGCAACGTTTTTCCTCTTTGCGAGAAGTACAGGGAGGGAAACGCTTTCCCGAGACGATAGCTTGAATCCCGCCTATTGCAACAAGCTGAATCATTGCAATCAAGCTTACCCATTGCAAGCTCAATCATTGTAACAAGCCCACCCATTGCAATGGGTAAGCTTATCTCAGGTGTTTTTCAGGTCTTATAGCAATTCCACTTTGTGTATAGCGGCTTAGGAATCGCAAAAGCTTCGCACAAGCCTTTTGTGACTTTACAATCGCTACACATAAATAGAGCTTGCTCTAGCGAGGATCGGGAACGGCTCTGAAGGCGACCACCTCGGGCCAACAATACTGGCGGTCGAAGTAGTCGGGATCGTTTTTACCAGCGGGGCCGTAAACAGAACCATCGGGATCAAAACGATCCTTTTCTCCGCTGTCATCTTTATCATTTTCGCCGGCCCATTTAGGCAGGAAGACATTGGAGCGATCAATTGTAGCTACGTATCGCCGCTCGGTGTAATTTTCGGCGGGATTATTGCGGTCTTGGACGCGAACAACGATATAAGCTGTAAAGGTGTCTGAACGGATGGTCAAAAGGTTGGCTATACGGGAAGGAACCCAATAGCGTTCTTCCAAATCGTCGTCAATTCCTATGGTACCAAATTCCGGAACTGCTTGTGGATCAGATAAATGTTCCAAAACCCATGTTTTTGTAGAAGAGACAAAATTTGCGAAATCGAATGTATATGCAAGAGGATTCCCAGTTTCGTTATTTTCACTTCGATCAAAAGATGCCAACACTTCCATAACATCGTAAGGAGTCTTATATCCTTTGTAATATCCTGTTCCAGATTCCATTTTTTTCTCAGGGATATAACCCATAGACGAAAAATATAAACCATTAGGTTCACTAGGTATGTTTCTGGCTATAGCATCATTGCTACTACCTATAATATTCGATATTTCATCAATAAAAGCAGAATAGTCATTATACAATTCACCATTTACTTCCCCTTCCCTTAATCTATTTATTCCATCGACCGTAAGCCAAGGAACAACCGTTTTTATGACGGATAAAGGAGCTGTATTTATATTAATCCGTCCCGGGATACGACATTCCAAAAGTTCATCAACTGCTTCGGGCGTTGGATCATAGGAGCCGGGCGGATCCGGTTTTTCGTTTCTCCCATCACGGTCGTTATCATTGTTATCCAAATGATCCCCTGTGCGTGCAAAACAGGATATTCTGTCCAACAAAGTAGGATTGCCTGAATCGTCATTTTTAACTGACCACCCATAAAAATTCGGACGAACATATCCTTCCCGCATATAACCATATTTTTCGTATACGTAGTGGGATATTGTCTTATCAATAATTTGGCCTTCATCGTTCCGTATCTTAATTGTCTCATCTTTCTTAATAACTAAATAAGTATGAGGATGAAGCTTTTTAAGATCATCATCAGATAATCCAGAACCAGCCTGTATTATTTCTGTTATAGTTCGGGGGTCAGCAATTATAGCTTCACCATCAATAACAAGATCATAGACGATATTGCCATTAGTATCGTCATACGAACCACCTATTGCGCCGGCATGGGGATTTCCAACAAATAATATTTGGGAAAACTCATGCAGTCCATTTACCCGCCATTTATTTTCATCTTCAGGCAAATAGCTTGCCCGGTCTGCAATGGGAATAGAAAAACCGTGCTCCTCGTTGCTACTCTTACTAGAAGCTCCTAAATAATTCGTTCCAACTTCCCCAGCAAATTTATTCCTTGCAAATTTCCATTTGTGTGGTTCATTAGGAGCCCAGCCTTTTCTTGATATATCGCATACTCTTGTTTCGCCCGGGCTAAGATCGTCGGGGCGAAGATAATCAATGCCAAACACTCCTTCTTCTTCATAAGCTCGTTCATAGTCTCGAACAACATCAGTTAAAATGAAATTTTCAGGTTTGGTTAAATCATTTTCTGGCACACGGAGAAGCCATATCTCACAGGCATCATGATTAGGATCAATTTTCAGCTCAGAGTATGTATCTTTTGTAGCACCTTGAGATGTGTCGATACTCATTGAACTATTTGAAACGTAAACACGGCGCTCATTGGTTGAAAGGGTGGTCGATACTGTACTATTTTCTCCTAAATGAATCAAAAAACTTTCTTCGGGCAAAGGATTCTCAATTGGATCGTCGAAGTAGTTAAAAGGATTCCAGCCAGGCGGAACATAGCAAAGATACAAACCGTTCAGGTTTATATCATTGTAAGGATTGTATAGCTCAATCGCGGATGAATTACAAACTAAACCATCTTCCTCATTGTTTGTAACATCATTATATACTTCCGTTATAAATGGTTGTTTTTCAGTTCCGTAAAAATAATCATTATAATCGGCACTAGGGGTTGGACCGGTTGTATCCATTGCCGTGCGGACCATGCCGGCATTGATATATGTAGGAATGTCATTGTCATCAATAAAGTCCACCAAGTTAGCCACATATTGAATGCCTTGGAGAAAAGTATAGCCGCAAGACTCAAAAGCCAAGGCGATTGCCCTGATGGACTTTAGTGCACGATCACGATTCGTAACATTGCCATCCGTTTGCCATTCCCTCACATCATTCAACACATCATTGATATTAACCTTTCGGAATTTACCTGCCACCTCATCCAGTTCCTGCTCAGGCACACTGGAAAGATCGGGAGAGTACGCGCGCAATTCTCGGTCATAACTGTATGTAGTAACAAGATGGCGTTTATCAATAGATTTGATATAAGTATACCAATTGGTAACGTCATCAAAAGGAAGAATGCGGTAAATACCATTGTCGGATAACGCTTGTTTCAAATACCCCCCGCCACCGGGGTCGCCTATTTCCAAACGAGTGTCAGAATTAGCATTAAGAAGAAAACGGTTGCGCAATTCCATTTCGTCTTCAAGACCAAATGGCACATACTGCTCTAACGAGGCATCAGGAGTTCCCGGAGAAAATAAATCGGCCGGCCAATAGTTGAAATTCTGGATTACGAATTCCTGGAAACGTAAAGCTCTTTGATATACCTCGTTGGTATCTAAATTTCCAATACCACGAAGATCATGAATTTCTTGCTGAACATTGTCCCCCTCTAAAGTAGGGGTTAGTGAATTATTATGGAAAAGGCGAGACAAGTTGATTTGATGCAGAAATTCACCGTAACTATCGGCATCTATGTCTTCAACATCGGTCCACGGCCGAAACCCATCAGACATGTCGGCTCTTGCAGGTTCCATTTTCCAAGCGGTATTAAGGTTCAATTTACCACAGTTATCGACGATCCGGACAGCGTAAAGAACATCTTTGCCAGTGGCATCTACACCTTCAAGTTTGCGCCATATCGAATCCGTTATACCGTCACCATCCGCATCGGCGAGATATTGAGCATATTTTTCTTTTTCCGAAGCATCATATGGTGTAAAGACTTTATTATAATCGTACATACGGGGAAGGTTCCCGGTAATGGGATGTATAAGTATGGGATCTTCAACAGGCTTGATTTCAGGATCGTTTGTCGTCTCTAGCGGTTTTGCCGCAAGTACAATAGGGGAACCTGTATTTACTAAATAGCTTTCTTCGTAACGGTCGAAGTCAGCGTCATAAGGAATAGCAGGTAGATACTTATTTTGTCTCGTTTTGTCGTAAAGAATTTCTGATGATTGTAACCATCGATATTCATACTCATTCGACGGCAGAGATACATGATACGGTTCTATATTGGCCAGCCAAGGATCTTTTTTACCAGGGAAATCGTACGGTTCACGACTGGTCAGTTCATTTCCATCTTCACCTTCCTTATAACCATTATCCAGCAACTTTACCGAACCATCTCCTCCCACCACATCATCGGCGAGGACTTTTTGGATGCGGTTGAGGACGGTATGCACGGCGGTGTCGTGGAGTTGGTCGTCGGCGACGTTGAGGACGGCCTGGCGGTCGAGGCGGGCCATCATGACGAAGGCGGAGCCGATAATGGCCAGGAGGACGGACATGGCCACGGCCATCACCATGGCGTTGGCCCGACGGGTGTAGGCAGAGCAACGGCCCTTTACCGTCGCGGGATGCGCCCATCCGGTTGCGGTAGGATTTTTCTCAAGGCGAGCCGGTCCCGGCGCGCCGGAAGAGATGGCACAAGAGCCGCGGCGGGCAGAGCCCGCCCTACGTCGTTGCTTTGTGGTCATCGGCATGTTTTTGTTAAGTAGTCTCATGTTTCTTTACCGATAAAGTTTTGTTTTCAGCGGGCAATGCTGCCTTACGTTTTTTCCGTTGCCGATCGGTTTAAGATTTCTCACCCGATAAATCGGGCTTCGAAATGACAAGCCGCTTCAACCAACGGCTGCCGTTATAATTATCACGGCCACCAAATGTCTTCGACCTAGTCACGGAGGCGGAACACCATGGTGTACGTCTGGCCTTTTTCCATTCGTTTCATAGGATCGAACAGACGGACGGTAATTTTTATGGCTTTGGGGATCTCGTTGTAGTAAAGCCAGCCGTTATTATCCGGATAACATGGCGTATTGTTCGGGATACCGTTGTATGTATTAGAAGGCTTAGGTCCGTTAAAATATTCCCATAAATCATTTTCATATGAACCAATGTCTAAAAATTGGGAATCTTCGCCTTCATCAACCCCCGATGTTTTTGGATTGTTTTTGGTGCCATTATTATCCGGATCTTCTTCCGGCCACCAACCGACAAGCAGTCCTCCGGGGTTCTGGCTGTTATCAACTGGATTATCTAGAGGTAATTTATAACCTGTGTAAGGATGGTATTCGATCCATCGTTGCACTTTGAATTCCGCGCAGCCGTCGAGGAAATACATGTGCATGCCTTGTTGGGTAGAGGGGTTGATAACGGGACGGCGGATCCAACTGAAGGTGCCGTTGTCGGTCATCATGCCGTATTCGAAGTAACTTTCAGATGTATTTCCATCGTTCAAGGTAAAGTATTCCTCGATAGAGTAGCGATTATCATTCTGCCAGTCACCAAGGGATTTACGTTCATATTCCCAGTTGTCATAAATGTCGTCATTGCCGTCGTAAATTTCCCGATAGGTGTCGTCTATTTGGCCTTCATTCCCATCCGGAATTGTGTTCTCCCCAAAATACCAGTCGCTCCTATGTGTTTTTCTTGTCGGGGGCGCGACGGCTCCAAAAGTCAACAGCTTCACTCGCCGGGCAAGTAGGCGTTTATGTTCTTTGGCATTGGGGCGATATTGGTTTGCTTCGGGGATGGAGTACATATCATGGCCGTAGAATATGCGGGCCATGGGGGAGGTAATGGGCATGGCTTCGGACATGTCGGGATTCGTGGTATTACCGGTTGTATCTTGGACCTGGTTGATGGTGCTATGGTCGCCGGCAGTGAAGAAGACAAGGCGGTCGGTGCGAATCCATTCGTTTGTGGTCGGGTCGTCAGGGTTTGGGTATGGAGTCAATTGATACCAGATGCCAAGGAAGGCGCCTTTCGGGATGCCTTGAAGGTCGGTGCGCAGTTGGCGTTCGAGGGTGCGGAGTTTGCCGCAGATTTCGTTGTTGGCGGTGGCCTTGCTGGAAGCCCGGGTAGCGGTGGAGAAGATCATGCTGACCATCATGAGGAGCATGACGAGGACGCCGACGCTGACCATGAGTTCGGCGAGAGTAAAGCCCGGCCGACGAATTGGTGAAGGCCGGTAACGGCGGCGTTTATTGTGTGAATTTTTGTTCATCAGTACTTTACGCATTTGTGTTCTCGGTACAGTTGTAGAAGGCAGGCTGAACCCGCTCTACCTTCGGTGCCGGTCGGTACTTATGTTTTCGTAAATAATGGTAGGAGATAGCCAACTGTCGGGGAAGAGAGGCAGAAGTCAGAAGGCAGGAGTTAGGAGACAGGATACAGGAGGCAGGAGGACGGATACGAAATGAGGTAGAGTTCTTCCAATTGGGGCCGAAAAATCCGGACAGACATACAGCAAGTGATAGACTAAAAGTAGCATCAATAATTTAATTTCAGGGTAGCCAGGGGGCTGCAAATATCGAGGGGCGGCGGGATGTGATAAAATGCGAGCGTTGATTATCGGTCCGGGTGAGGGGGAAATGAGGGCCGGTGGAGGGGCGGCAGGATGTTTGCTTTGATGGGGTCGTTGGAAGGAAGTCGTTTATGAAGGTTATTCGTTTTCTGGATGAGGCCGGGATTGAGCGGCTGGGCACACCGGCGGAGGCGGGGACGGCCCGGCTGATCGAGGGGGAGTTGTTCGGCAGATTTGAGGTGACGGAGCGGGATGCGGTTATCAAGCGATATCTGCCGCCGGTTGATCCGCCGAACGTGATCGGGATCGGGCTGAATTACCGGGCGCACGCGGAGGAGAGCGGTGCGGCGATACCGGCCGAACCGGTGGTGTTCGTGAAATTGAATACTGCGGTGACGGCGGCGGGTGAGCCGATAGTTTTGCCGGCGCAGGCGGGGGATGAGGTTGATTACGAGGCGGAATTAGCGGTGATTATCGGACGTACGGCGCGCAACGTGAGCGAGGGGGAGGCGTTGGAGTACGTGCTTGGGTATTCGTGTGCGAATGATGTTTCGGCGAGGGATTGTCAATTGCGGCGGGATCAGCAATGGGCGCGGGGGAAGAGTTTTGACACGTTTTGCCCGCTGGGGCCGGAGTTGCTGATTGACCGGGAGGTTCAGCCGGGGACGCTGGGGATCAGGACGTATTTGAACGGGGAGTTGATGCAGGATTCGACGACGGGGGATTTGATATTTTCGGTGGAGCAGTTGGTCAGTTTTTTATCGCGGCAGTTTACCCTTCGGCCGGGGACGGTGATATTGACGGGGACGCCGCCGGGAGTGGGGTTTGCGCGGAAGCCGGCGAGGTTTTTGCGGGATAGTGACGAGGTAACGGTGGAGATCGAGAAGGTGGGGAAGCTGACGAATCCGGTACTGGCGGAGAAGAGGAGTTAAGGGCAGTTGTCTGCGCGGGACATTAATGCTGTAAGGTTTGGATGATTGTGAAATAAGGGCATGGTGGCGGGGAAAACGCATTTGTGTTTCAATAATGAACGGATGTCGTGCGGCCGGTGGTTTGATTTTCTGCCCGGCGCAATTAACAATGAAGGTTTATGGCTAGAATTAATGGGCGTGAGAGAGCAACTTTTGATTTGAATTGAGGGAAATCTGATGGCAACGAGCGTATCTGCATATCCGGCGGTTCAGGAGACGGATCCCGAGGTTTACCGGATTTTGATGGCCGAGGAAGAGCGTCAGGCAAATTGCCTGGAGTTGATCGCGTCGGAGAATCACGTTTCGGCGGCGGTTCGCGAGGCGGTGGGCTCGGTGATGACGAACAAGTATGCCGAGGGGTATCCGGGCAAGCGATATTACGGCGGCTGCCAGCACATGGACGAGGTGGAAAACCTGGCGCGGGAGCGGGCGAAGCAGCTATTTAAGTGTGATCATGTCAACGTGCAGCCGCACTCGGGCAGCCAGGCGAACATGGCGGTGTATATGGCCGTGTTACAGCCGGGGGATACGATTTTGTCGCTGGATTTGGCCCATGGGGGGCACCTCAGTCACGGGATGAAGGCGAATTTCACCGGGCGGTTGTACAACATCGTGCATTATGGGGTGAGCAAAGACAGCGAGACTTTTGATATCGAGGAAATCCGGGCGCTGGCGAAGAAGTGTCAGCCGAAGATGATCGTGACGGGTGCGTCGGCGTATCCACGAACGATTGATTTTGAGGCGTTTGGGAAAGTGGCCGAGGAAGTCGGTGCTTTTCACATGGCGGATATTGCTCATATTGCGGGGATGGTGGCGGTCGGCTTGCATCCGTCGCCGGTGCCGTATGCTGATTTCGTGACCACGACGACGCATAAGACGTTGCGCGGTCCGCGGGCGGGGATGATCATGTGTAAGGCGGATTACGCGAAGAAGGTTGATTCGCGGATATTCCCGGGGATTCAAGGCGGGCCGCTGATGCACGTTGTGGCGGGTAAGGCGGTGGCGTTTGGGGAGGCGTTGCTGCCGACGTTCAAGGATTATCAGCAGGCGATTCTGGATAATGCGAAGGCCTTGGCGGGGGCGTTGCGCGGGCATGGTTATCGGCTGGTCTCCGGGGGGACGGACAATCACTTGATGCTGGTGGATTTGCGGCAGGTGCATGCGGATATTACCGGTGCGCAGGCGGAGAACTGGCTGGAGCAGGCGGGGATTATTGTGAACAAGAATATGATCCCGTTTGATGAGCGCAAGCCGATGGAGACTTCGGGGTTGCGGCTGGGAACACCGGCGTTGACTACGCGGGGGCTGGGGACGGAAGAGATGCAGGTTGTGGCGGAGTTGATTCACAAGGTGATCGGCTCGCACGGCGATGAAGGCGCGATCAGCGAGGTCAATGAGCAGGTGCTGGAGATGTGCCGCAAATTTCCGACCCCTGAATAACACGTATGTTGTTTAATCCAACGAATAATAAAATCGGCATAGTGGCGGGCTATTTGTTAGCGTCAATTTTTATGTGCGCCGGGGGGTGTACTGGGCATGGTCAGTTGCAGAGCATTCCGATGGTGCGTAAAGATTTGCCGCCCGGCCAGCCGTTGATTCAAAAAATTCCTATTCAGGAAGCTTATTACTGGGTGGATGCTGACGACAAGCTGAATATCGGCTTGAAGTATCATGCAACGTCATGGCTGAATGAGATGTTAAACGTAAGTTGCGCAGCCTCGTTGGTGTTGGACGGTTTGCCGGCAGGTCGGGAAAAATTATATCAACTGCATCGCAACGACCTGATGTGGATTTTATCATCGGGGGGCAATCATCAGCGGTTACGTTCGCTCAAAGGTGTAACAGTCGTGGAGGGACCGCAATACGGTCGGATCAAAGGGCGGATTCACGTGACGATTCACCAGCAGAAGTTTACCGTGCTGGATGGATGGAAAAGTTCAGGATTGTTGACGCTGGTGGGTAAATTTGAAGCGGTGAGAAACAAGGCGGCGGGCGAAAAGATTTTCAGTCAAGTTGAGACGGAGGGTTTTGACCGAGACGAATCGGCCAATAAGAGCCTGCGGATATACAGAAAGCCGATTCAATCGCCGCGTTCCAAACCGACCAGTCAACCCAAACCTTGAGCGTTCATCGCTTTACGGATAACATAAGCTATATACGCAGGCGGGCAAATCCTTTTCGTCCTCTTCTGTTATTCCCCAGACCTCATCATTGTCCGTTGATTCGTAAAGGTAAGACAAATCCTCCTCGCCGAAAGCTATCAAACGGATGTCCTCGTTTTTAGCAAGGTTGACGGGTTTTTTCAATTGGCTTTTTTTCAGTTTTCGCTCCTGGTCGTCATAGGCGATGATAACCGTGGGGTGGAACGGTTGGCGTCGATTGTGGCGGACTACGACAGCGTAGCGGCCGCAATTAAGGCGAACTTTGGCCCCGATAGGGAACGGTTGAATCAGGCTCATCAGGATTTTAACGATGACCGGATCGTACAAGTCCCGACATGGACCGCGAGACATCTCCCACAAAACACGGACGGCGCTTTTGGCCTCCTTGTACACGCGGGTGCTGGTACCGGCATCGAAGGCATCGGCCGCGCGGACCACGCGGCTGAAAATGTGCAGGCTTTCGGCGGGAATAGCTTGGGGATAGCCGGTGCCGGCGCAGTTTTCATGATGGGTTCGCACGATCATTTTGGCTACCGCGTTAAAATCTTTCGGCAACATATCGACGCCGGCTTCCGGATGCTGGCGGATCATTTCTTTTTCTTTGGAGGTTAATGGTTCAGTTTTGTTAACAATGCTTTCCAGGGGG
>CAZMVS010000383.1:0-4473 GCA_964569525.1 uncultured Planctomycetales bacterium | reverse complement strand
GTTTGTATCACCCTTCCCAAATGGCTTACCAATTCTTTGATCTTGGCTCCACAAACACTTCCTTTGCTGAATACAAATGTATTTTACAACCTAAAACTGGTTAGATGAAAAAGTAAAAAACAAAAATTTTGTTAGAATGCTGCCCCTGCAATAGTGAGCCCTGAAAATAGGAAAATTGGAGGACTGCCGTACTTGAATAATATATATATTACCTTTGCCCGCCTGTGCGTCGCAAATATAAAATAATGGAAGGTTTAAAGCTTTGTCGCCTTTTAAGCTACATGAGTAGGCAGTTCCCTGAAGATTCAAACAGGAGGTTCAGGAAAAATAGGTAAATTGGCGTCGAGGTGATCTTTGTTTTTGTTATATCTAAGAATTACTCATGTATGCGATGGAAACCTCAGCATTGCTCCATCCATTTATACTGCTGCTCGATGTTTTTATGAGGGTGGTATTGCTTAATGTGATCGGCGACCTTTTGTCCTCGAATTTCTATTTTTTCAAGATCACTCTGTCCAACACCGGCCCGGGCGGAAAAATAGAGGTAACCCACCTTCTCAAAATCGAAGCCCATTAACTCCGTGCCGATTCGGTCCGCTGCAAGCCAGTCCGTACTGGCGACAGCTACCCGGTGATCCACCGCCGTCCCGCCGACCGGCCCGTTGCCTTCCATGCCCTGAAATCCGTCCAAAACCGCCAGGTCAGGATGCAACTGCTTGCCCAATTGGAAAAGGTTATAGTGAATCCCCTCATTCTCAGGCCCGCCATGGATGAGCATCTTATCGTTCGAGCCCTTGCTGCCCGGCCCCCAGTGAAAGTTCTTGTCCTTTTTGGCCGCGCCGACCACCACGTTTTTCAACGAAAGGGTGATGATCGCCCGGTCATGGGTTTTCAAAACCGCCGCCGAAACTACGTACGTCTCCGGATCCAGCAGCACCTTAGCCAACCGCACCGGCCGGGGACGGTATCGCTCATCCACCACGTGCCGAGTTTCCATTGCCTGCTCATCCAGGTCTATGAAACGAACCCTGTATTTCTTCTCCAAACGCAGATAGTCATAGTTCTCAAAGCCTTTTTTCACCGAGCCGCCTGCCGACGAATCCCCCAGCAGGATCTCCCCCTTGTACATCGAGCTGATCAATTCACAAATCGGTTCCAGGCAGTCCACGTGCGATGCAGCCAGCTGTTTGCGATTGACCACCATGTTGGGCTTAATCACCACCCGCTTTTTGCCGACCAATCCTTTTTTAATCTGCCCTTCGATCAGCTTGAGGGCTTCAAAAATATTATCAGCTCGCGAAGGACCTGACGTCAGGGCTGCTGGGATCCTCGCCGGCGTATAAGGACGAGTTGCTGTCGATCTTGCCAAAGCAGTCCCGCCAAAATGCAATGCCGCCCAGCCCCCGGCAATATTCGAAGCCGATGTACTCAGAAAATCCCGCCGCGTAAATTCTTGTCGATTCAGCTTTTTCATAGTAAGACCATTGTAGCCTTTCGAATAAACAGGATACAAGCCGTCATTGCCCCGGATTCATCAACGATACCCCCATCAAGCCGATGACCACCTCCTGGGATAGCGTTTCCAACTCCACCCTCGCCAATTTTTCCCCGCCACGCAGCTTTCGCCCATAAATCATGGCCCGGCAATGGTTCCCAAGCATAACCGCCGCAGGCGGAGTCTCCGGCAAGCAGAACCCATTCCGCTTGTAGTCATAAGCCGCCTCCAACGACCAGTAGTTGTCCGGATTGATCAGCTCCAACGTCTCGATCTCCCCGTCAGCGTAACACAGGAGAATAATCCCATTGGCAATCTTTGTCTGCATATGATTGGTCGAACCCGCCACCAAAAGCCAGATCGCTTCACCGCTCTTCTTGATCGGAATTGAAACCTTGTCAGGCCAATTATCCCACAAAGAGGTAAAGGCAATATTTCGCTTTCCTTCCGGCCGACAGAACGGAATACCCTGCGGCGTATGCAGACGGCCATCCTCACCGGTAAGCTCCGCCACATGCGACAAGTCAATCTCCGGCGGTTTGCGCCCCCAGGGATAAAAAGTCCACGGGGAATAACCATCGATCCCAATCTGTACCGAACAGGTCTCCGGCCGGGGCGAACGGTATTCCTGTTTGAAGATATCCCGCACGTCCCCATTGAACTTGCCTTCCACGTTCAAACAATACCAATCAGCGTTCGGCGGGGCGTCGCGAACCACCAATTCCGATGTTGGCAACTCCACGGATTTCTGTATATGCAGTTTATACATCTGCCAATAGCTGACTTTACCGACCTGAACCTGCCCAAATACAAGATGATGGCCCGTGTTATCCGAAAGTTGACCGTGGAGCTGCCCGTTTGTGATGGCGACCTCGTCCAATGCTCGCGTCGGATCACGATACCGAACGATTTGCCCTGCTGCGGGAGTTAAAGTTACCTGTTCACCGGCTATACCCTCGACGTTTCTCGCCGGGCAGGGCGGCAAGGCCTCCGCCGTCTCCACCTCTACCGATACATAAGCCGTTTCATCAGTCTGCAGTGTAAGCAGTGGCCGCCCGAAGCCGGGTTTCGTTTGAAACTTAGACGCCTCACCATTCAACATAACCTTTTCTACAATTTTCCCACAAACCGGCAAGGTCAACTCAATCTCCGCCGGCTCAGATAATTGCAACTCCAGGCTCAACGTATGCCCATCTTCTTTGTAGGACAGACTGAAATCGTTTGTCCGTATCGAGGCATGGTCCCATTCATCAGGGAATTGCGGCCGACAATGAACCACACCCCGCTGCCGATTTGGCCGATACCCGAACAATCCCTCCACGATCACCCGGGCTAACATGCTCGACGCCCCGTTAAAATCCGTACCCCCGCCTGCAACTTGAATCCCCCCGGGTACCGGCGAATTAAACATGGATTCCGCAAAACTTCCTTCCACCAGCTTCCACGCTTCCTGTCCGATACCCGCTTGGTAATAAGCCATCGCCAGGTGACAACTCTCCGCGATAGACAACTCTCGTACCGACCAAACGTAAGGTACCCAGTTTGATTGCCAACAGCGCTCCCCGCCGGCCGCCATCGGCTCACGCTCCAGTCCCCATTCCGTAAAATACAACGTCGAAGCCGCCTCAAACGGATCCAGCATCCCCGCGTCAATGGGTAAAAAAATGGTGTACAGGCACGCGTCTTCATGCAGCCTCTTATGTCCCGCCGTTTCCCGGTATTCACCCAGGTGACCTTTTTTCTCAATCCACAAACATTTTTTCATCGCCTCCCGGATTTGCTCCGCCCTTTGCCCGTGCCGTTTGGCAGCATCTTCATCACCAGCCAATTCCGCCAGTTCCGCCGCCGCTCGGTGCCCGTTGCACGCATAGGCCGTTGACTGCGTCGTCTCCCCGCCGTTGTACCACACCGAATCACTGGCCCACACGTTGATATAGCTCTCATAAACCCCGTTGCCGTCCGCATCGAAACAATCCCTCATGTAATCCAGGTGCAACTCCAACGCGGGGCGAAGCATGGCTGCCAATTCTTTATTCCCCGTCCACCGGCAGGCATGAATCATCTGGTCAAAAAATACTTCCTGGAAGTTATAAAAATGCTGGTCTTTCTGAATTCGTCCCTTTCCGTAATACCGCGAGGATGAATCCTGCACCGTCAACCCCCATTGCGGATTTGCCTTGAAGCCGGTCTTGTCCGACTCCTTCGTTTGCGCTGCCATGTAATATTGACCCTCCTGCAATACCCGTTCATGCCAGCCCAAAGCCGTCGGCCCGTAAATCGTCCGCCAGCCGGGAAACGGAACATTCCAGCTCATCGACCCGTGCACAAAAACCGGCGGATACCAGGACCCGTCCAATGCCGCGGTAATCACCGGTGCCGCCACATTCAAACGCTTATCCGGAGTATCAACCGTAATCTCCTGGGCACGGCGCTGTACCCGTTCCAGGTTCTTGTGGAATACCTCCATCGGCCGAGCAAGCCATTCCTCCAGCAACGCCGGCGGCTTGGGCCCCGAACGTACTAACCAATGAAAAGTGTAATCACCGGCACGCAGGGGAATCTCGCCACACGCAATAGGGTGATCACCGGCTTGACTTTGCAACAATTGCAATGGATTCTCCCATGCCTTTGCGTCGGCTTTGAACAATCTTCCCTTTGCATCACATTTGCCCGCCACCACCCAGCTCGGCTGATCGTGTTCCGGCTTGATAGGCAGGGCGATGCGAAACACATCGTCCTGGATGGCTAACTGATCCCCCGCGCAATCCTCGGGCACAAAACCACGCTGCATCAGGTGAGGGTGTATTTCTGGATCCAGAACCCAAAGTACATTTTGGTCTTTACGCACTGCCCCCCCGAAACACCAGACCACCCGATCGCCGTTTCGCGCCTCCTCTACCGACAAGCGCAGAGCGAATCCTCCACTGCCTTCAACAGTTACCGCCTTGAGCTGCACCAGTAAATCTTTGAAATTCTCA
>CAZMVS010000382.1:0-16870 GCA_964569525.1 uncultured Planctomycetales bacterium | reverse complement strand
TGAGCCCGGTGAAAAAGAACCGCCCCCGCCGGACCTGCGTGAGGTTTGGCCGCCCCAAGCCATTTGGGTCGTCCGGCGGGTGTACGATTCGCCCCAGGAAATCGCCGATCTGATGGAGCGGATCAAAAATACAGGCCTGAATACGGTCTTTTTCCAGGTCCGCGGCAACGGCACCGTATATTACGATTCGGACATCGAGCCGCTGGATCCCGCATTTGAAAACAAACCGGATTTCGATCAACTGACCGTCGCCTGCCGCGAAGCACATCGCCGCGGATTGGCCCTGCACGCCTGGGTCAACGTCATGCCCGGCTGGAAAGGCAAGCAACCACCCCGCGATCCCGACCAACTTTACAATAAGCATCCCGAATGGTTCTGGTACGACCACCAGGGGCGACGCCAACCGCTGGGCTGGTACGTCAGCCTCAATCCCTGCCTACCCGAGGTCCGCCGCTACCTGGTCCGCGTGTTCAGTGAAATCGCCGCCAACTATCCCATCGACGGGCTGCACCTGGATTACATTCGCTTTCCCTCGGAGTTGATGAAAAATAAGGATTACCCCTACGACACCAGAACTTTGGCCTTATTCAAAAAAGCCACCGGCCTGCGTCCCGCTGATGCCCCGCATCGCTGGACTGAATGGCGAGTTCGTCAGGTCACTCAGCTGGTACGTGGAATCAGCCACATGATGAAAAACACTCGTCCTCGGGCGTTATTGACCGCCGCAGTTGGTACGGACATCAAACGCCATCGCCATAAATATTTCCAAGACGGGCCCGCCTGGCTGCGCAATAAGTTGATCGACGCCGCCTTTACCATGGACTATACCGACGATACCCACAAATTCCGCCGACGGCAGGAAGCCTGGCGGGAAGCGGTTCCCAATCGCCACGTGGCTGCGGGCATCGGCGTGCACCTGCACAAAGATCCCCGCGTCACGTATAACCAACTGGAATTCGCCGAGTACTGGGGCAGCGGCTTCAGCCTGTTCAGTGCCGACCACTTATTCAACAACTCTTTCCAAAGCCGCCAACAATTGAAAGCCATTCGCGCAAAACTGCTGGATCAACGACACAGGCCGATGGCAGCTGCTATGAAAAAAACATTATCCACACCATGAATACCAAGCATGTGATTAAAGAATTACACAAAAAGGTCATCGACCTGCCGAATGGATGTTTCGGTTTGCTCTTTATTTAAGGGAAAATCGGGCGAATAAATCCAGCCGATCAGCACGAAAAGCAAATACAGGGCGAACAATAAAATCAAACCCAGGATCATAATCACGCCCAGGCTGCTGCGGCCGCGTCGGCGATACGAAAAAGGAAGAATCATACGGGTCGGCTGGAATAAGAGACTTCGCGTGATGAATACGCTGTTTTGGTTATCCCCGTTTTCGGCGGTATCGTAATCCGCTCAGGCCAATCAACTAACTACATGCGCAGAAAATTGGCCAACATTTTGTGCCCTTCACCGGTCAGAAAACTTTCCGGATGAAACTGCACCCCCTCCAAAGGCATGGTCTTGTGTCGGATTCCCATAATCTCGTTTTCCGGCGAATCCACCGTGCGGGCACTGGCGACAAAGTCTTTCGGCAAGGTATCCGGCTTGATAATCAGGCTGTGATAGCGGGTGGCGGTGAAGGGATTCGGCACATCGGTAAACATCGTCTTGCCGTCGTGCTGGATCTCGCTGGTCTTGCCATGCATCATCCGATCCGCCCGGATGATTTCCGCCCCGAAAGCAAAGGCTATCGACTGATGTCCCAAACACACCCCGAGAATCGGAATTTTGCCCGCAAAATACCGCACCATCTCCACGCTGACACCGGCATCCAGCGGCGTACCCGGACCGGGCGAAATAATCAGGTGGTCAGGTTTGTCCGCCTCAACCTGCTCGGGCGTGACCTTGTCGTTGCGGTAAACCTTCATCTCCTGCGTGCGGTCCAACTCCCCAAGCCGCTGCACCAGGTTATAGGTGAAAGAATCGTAGTTATCGATCAGTACGATCATGCCAAAAGCCTAGAACGACCCCGCCCAAATGTCAACAAAAAGACTCCCGTCGCCCATCGGCCAACGGAAGCCCTTAATAATGGAAAACGTGGATTTACTTACCAGATTCTACTACTGATCCGATGAGAATGGCGTCCAGGTCCGCTTCGGCAGATCGGCTCCGCCGACTGCTTTCGGTCGTCTGGCTCGGCTTGAGCAGTTCTACCCCATACGGATTGTCGGCATCGCCCACGTCGCGGGAAGGCGCGGTCTGCACATCAGCATCCCGTTGCGGAGATTGGAAAATTTCTTCCAGCGGCTTGGCCTCTAGAAACGCATCGGCCAAAACCTTGTCCCGCTCACTCCGCTGTTTAAGAATCTCGAACGTGCTGGCCGCCAACTCGCGATCAAACGTGAAATGACGGACAAAGCCGAGCACCAACCAGCCGTTTTCGTTATCCGGATTTGCCCGGACGAAGGTCTCCAACTCCTCAAGGTGCTTGCTGAAATCCCCAACCTGACCATAGCGATCACGAATGTCAAAGGGCACGTTCACAACTTCCGGATCGATCTGTACTCCATGGCGTATCGCCTCCGCCGCCCGCCGATAATTCTCCAAGGCGAATTGACTGACGGCATAGGCTAACACCGCGTCCACATTGCCCGGATACTGCACCATCACCGCCTGGAACCGCCTCATGGCTTCGCCGTAATCACCCTTCGCAAAATACTCCACGCCATCCATCATAATCTGTTGAATCTTGGCCTGTTCCGCCTGGTCAACAGCCGCCATATCCTCTTGTGCACCCTCCAATAGCTCCTGCGCTTCGGAAGGCTCCTGAAAAACCTGTTCAGTTGGTTCGCTATAATGCTTCTGGATATATGCATCCGCCGCTTCCCGATCGTAATAAGCCAATCCCGCCGCGTCGCCGTAATAATAATTATTCACCGAATAGGTGGGATAGCCTGAATAACCGGAACTGAAAAAGACGGGATAGGACGGGTAATAATTGTAATACCCCGGATAATAGGTCGGATACAGCGCATAGCTTGGATACAACAGGCTGCTGTAGCAATAATCACCGTAATACCCGCCGTTGTAAAAACCGAAACTCAAACCGAAGCTCCATCCATGATATCGCGGATAACAATAATCGCGATAGCGATAGTGACCCAAATACGGACGGCAGAAATATCGTCGATGGTGATACCGCCGGTAATACCGATGATGCGACCGACCATGCCTGATCGAGTAACGAGGCCGGGATAGGATCCGTGTTCTGGAACGGCGGTGACGGTCCCCAATAAAGAAACTCCGATGCGAGCCGTGTCCCGGAACGAGCGAACGGAATACCGAACGGGAATGACCCCGCTGCCGGATAGCATTTAATCGTCCACCATGCCGCTGTAATTCTCCTAAACGCTCCCGTGGCACCCGCCGGACAAAAACATTGCTCGATTCACGACCGTGCTGCGGTCGCCCTACCGCGGATGCTGAATGCGAACGGCGTAAATCCAAAACGCGCGACTGATTTCCGCGGGATGGGGTTAAAAACCGTCGCTGCGCAATCGAACCGGAGCGACTCTGTCCCCCTCCCTGCCGCGACAGCGAGGCTCGATTCCTTGCAGAGGACTGCCGATTCAAACGCAAAAGCGAATTCGAACGCCCTGCTGATGTCCCGCGCGAAGACCGACGCACAAATACCGGCCGGCGCGAAATACTGGAACGAGACAAACTCGATGAAGACCTGTTTTGGACAAGACCCGAACGACTCGATGGATTCGGGACACTTCGAGAAGCGGTGTTTCGCCGGGCGTTAAACCGTGGTGCACGAATTGTTCGGGGTGACGTGGTTTGCCGATGCACCGAGGCGCTGCTGCTTGAACGAGGGGCAAAACGCGGTGTCCTCCGCACACTTGAGCTATTACTACCGCTACCTCGTTGTACATTCGACGACCGCGAACTTGGCGATACACGAAAACGCCGCGGCGATGAGGTCGAACGTCTCGTACTACTTCGCGAACGATTCACTCTGCTGCGCAGCGAACTTGACGAACGTGATCGACTCCGGGACGAAGAAGATCGCCTGGAAATCGTCGGCCGGCGCCGAGTCGAGGAACTGCGGCTGCGTCGGCTGATGCTCGAGCGATGGGAACGTCGGCTTGCTGAAGAATGTCGGCTGACATGCGACCGGTGAGACCGGCGACTGACCGATGAACGATGCGATCGCCGAATACTTCTTGAACCGGCAAACAACACTTGCGCCTCAGCCAACACGAATAAAAAAGCCGCCGCCCACGCAATAGGTTTCCAAATTCGATGTTGGAGAAACATCTTAACCTCACTTCCGCTGGCATGTGACGGTGGAGTCTGCGAGCAGGAGGTGATTTCAAATAGAAAGCTTCGTGATAACCCTTGTATTGTAGCCTATTTTTACGCTCAAATGCTTGCCAAATTGGAAAATTCCACCAGCGGCCGTAAATCCTTCCACGTGTAATCCGGCTCTGCAGTTCCTATGTCACTGATGCGTTCGGCCCGGTTCACCCACGCCGCTCGAATCCCCATGCCTTGGGCTCCCTCCACGTCGCTGTGCACCGAATCTCCCACGTGTAACACCTTTTCCGCTGACCAGCCGGTCAATTCCAAAGCCTGCCTAAAAATCCGCGGACCGGGCTTATAACTACGTGCCTCTTCTGAAGTAACCACATATGCGAATTCGAGACCCAGATTGGCACACGCCTGTCGCAATTCCTTTTCGTCCGCGTTACTCACGATACACACCGGAACGGCCAACTGTTGCAGCACCACAGGAACCTCTTCGTAAAGTGTCGGTCGAACGAGATATTCATGCAGCCTCATTATGTAAGACCCCACATCATCCCTGCCGGTTAGCGGAAAAATGGTTTCGATCAACGTATTCCTTTCAATTTCCGCCAAGGTCCGAAAAGCATGCCCGTTGAGTTTTTCGATAGCAGCGAAATATTTAGCCCCCCACTGGCAGGCAAGCTCCTCCACGTCAATACCCAGGCCGTGATCCTCGATCACCGCCCTGCAGATGGATTCCACCGCCAGGCGGTCGCCGCCCACCAGTGTGCCATAAAAATCCAG
Organism: uncultured Planctomycetales bacterium; assembly: GCA_964569525.1. Taxonomy (GTDB): domain Bacteria; phylum Planctomycetota; class Phycisphaerae; order UBA1845; family PWPN01; genus JAAYCU01. The sequence goes on along the minus strand of CAZMVS010000382.1, from coordinate 11,770 downwards.
AAAAATGCCCTGCAATTTTAACAAGGAGACCTCCCGCAAGAAATTTAAGCGAATTAATTATAGCGGATAACGGCTGAATTACCGAAGCCGCCCTTAATCTCGCCTCCATCCATCGGGCCGTCAAACATACAAGACGGAACAAGCGAAAAGTTCCTTGAATATCCAAATGAATCGAGGAGAAAAAAATGAGATGGACAGTCAGCCTTGCTGATTCGCCAACCGTTCTATCACCAGGCAGGTTTGATCGTCGCTGGGTTGCAGGCTGCCTTCACTTCGATCGAGATGCGCCGCCAAGGCCTGGACACAGGCTTTGGCTGGCCGGCGAACGATTTTACAAAACTCATCCGTGAACTGAGACTCTTGGTTATCCCTCGAACCGGCGCTTACCACCATATCTTCCATGCCATCCGAATAAATAACCAACTTATGGCCGGGTTCTAAAATAAAGGTACTACTGGGAAAAGTCTCACCGGGGAATACTCCAAGCAGCCCGCCGACACTCCGCGTTTCCACGCAATTTCCGTTCTCCTCCACGTACACCGGATGCGGATGGCCACCCCGGGCAAAGTTGACTTCGTGGGTTTCTAAATTGATCGTACCATAACAGGCGGTCACAAACTGGCAGTTCGGCAACTCCTGGTGCGCTAAATCCGTATTCAACGCTTCCAATACTTCACTGGGCGGAACAATCACATACCCGTCGTCGTAAATTCGTTTCCCGATTACCGCCTGGCGAATAAACATGGTCAACAGGCCGGCCGCCACCCCGTGCCCCACGGCGTCCGCCACCAAAAATCCAATGTGCTTTTCATCCAGGCGACGAACGTCATAAACATCCCCCGAAACCCAACTGGCTGGACGATATAACGTGGCAAAACGAATGTCCCCCACCTCCGGAAACACCCGCGGCAGAAAATCGCGCTGCAATCGACTGGCCAGTCGCAGCTCCTGATCCACTTCAACAAACTGCTGGTTCAGTTTCTTGCCCAGCCGCTGCATAACATGCACCCGGTCTTCCATCTGCTTTAACAATGGACGATACCGGCGGACGGTGGAAATACGGCCCCATAACTCTTCCGGCGAAATGTCAGCCGAAACATAAAACAAGGCGTCGTCTTCGCCGGACACCGCTCCGGATGTGTCCGACGAAAGCACGACGCCTGTTAGCCGATGCGAGATCAGAGCATCGGCCAGCAATTGCTTTTCCCCGTTGCTTGGGTCGGGCATGTCGCCCGTATAGGAATCACAAATCAGGACCGCATCCGCCTTGGCCAATAATGATGGATCACGGGCCTGCCGGTAATTTTCAACTCGCTCATGCTCTACACCCCGAACCGCCTTCAGCTCCTCCACCGCCGCAGGCAATTCACCCGAAGATGAGAGCACCAGTAAACGCAAGGGCTTCGGCTCCACCGACAAATTGTTCGCCGATAACTGGGACAGCTTGATGACCCCTTATATAGCAACGCGAGGTAAACCGAGATTGGCTTGATGTTGTCCTTTCACAGATCCGCTCTACACATAAGCGAATCGCAGCCATACCTTGGAAGATTCGTCTTTTCAGAGGTCTTGCTTGAGAAGCGAATTGGGAATTTCAACTTGCATATCAGCCTGGATACCAAGTTCGTCCATCAGCCCACCGTAAAGTTCCAAGGCGTACATGGCGGGTTCGCCGGAGGGATAAGGCTGGGTTTCGTGCGGGGCCATGGTCCAAGTCCGAATAATTGAACCATCCGCCCGAATATAAGCGACATCGATCGGAATAACACAATTATACATCCAAAATGAAAGCGGACGTTCTTTCTCGAAAAGAAACAACATCCCCCTGCCGGCGACACCCTTTGGTGGCGATAACTCCTTTTCCGTAACCTGCATTAATCCTCGTTGAGTCTCCTCGCTCGTTCGGGCCAACCAAACCTCAAATGTATGATCCCCAATTTTGATACGGGCGGTTTCCATGGCCCCCAAATCATTACGTAGCGAGGCAGACCCGGGGTTGACCAATTTCTCACATCCTGCTAACAAAACCGTTAACGAAATCAGGATTACAATCATGCGCATCATAACTAAAACCACCCTTGGAATTTTGTCGTGTCAATACCTCAAAAAATACCGTTTGTTGAAAATCCGTCTTGCCCACCGTTCAATCAGCTGTTTCAACAAGAACATTGCTTGTAAATTTTCCATCAAAGCCGCCGATGACTCCGCAAAGCTATTATCCACCAGCCGAAATTTACCTATTTCATCTATCTCCCCCGCCAAAGCTGCACGGAGTGCTATGTTAACCGATTGAAAAGCTGATTTAAGTCAAACATTCTACAAAAAATGAGTCCATTTATGCCGATGTATCCCACTATAAACAGATACTTTACCTTATCCAGCTTATTTATAGGGCTTTTATTCGCATTCTTGGCCCTGCCGACAGAGCTGCAGGCGGCGGAACAGCCGACCGCCTCCGCTCCCGATAACACGCCGGTCCAAGACGAACATCATGTATCGAGTCAAACGAGTGCGCCCTCTAGCCGCGACCACGAATCTCCGCAATCAACAGCAGGCCAACACGGGTACGACACCCATGCCGAAAACAAAGGCCATGCAAATGCCGCCGACCATGCTCACCCACAAAACGATCCCCCGCCGTTATTTGCAACCTTGCCTTTTGTAATCATCCTGCTGTGTATCGCCATTCTCCCCCTGATTCATCGCACCGAACACTGGTGGCACCAAAATAAAAACAAATTTATCGTTTCCGTAATTCTGGCCCTGACCACCCTCGCTTATTACCTGCTCTGCGGGGCGGGTTTCCACCACGCCGCCGCCGGTTGGCCCACGGTGGGCCTCATACTACAACATGCCGTTTTGGATGAATATGTCCCCTTCATCGTGCTGCTGTTCAGTCTATATACCATCAGTGGCGGCATTCAATTACGCGGTGACTTGCGGGCCACACCCTCCACAAACGTCACTTTCCTGGCGGCAGGAGCGGCCATGGCCAGCTTCATCGGCACCACCGGCGCCTCCATGCTGTTGACCCGCCCGCTACTACAAACCAACGCGGAACGCAAAAACGTCCGCCACACGGTGATTTTCTTTATCTTCCTGGTCAGCAATATTGGCGGCTCCCTGCTGCCTATCGGCGATCCACCCCTGTTCCTAGGCTATCTGCGAGGCGTGCCTTTCCTGTGGACCCTCGCGTTATTCAGCCCTTGGATTTGGGTATGCCTGTTACTATTAGCCATCTATTATGTTTGGGACGCCCGGCTATATCGCAAAGAGCCGCCCCTCGAACGATTGCTGGATGAAACCCATATCGAACCTTTGCGCGTTCGCGGCCTGTTGAATTTCGTCTGGCTGCTGGGGGTTGTCCTATCCGTCGCCTTGCTGGTTCCCGGAAAACCGTTCCTCGGAAAATATTTTGTCGTGCCCAACTACCTGCGCGAATTCGCCCAGTTGGCTTTCGTGGCCATCGCCTGGGTAACCAGTTCCCCCCGCATCCGCAAAGAAAACCGCTTCGACTTCTTCGCCATCATCGAGGTGGCTGCCCTGTTCATCGGCATCTTTATCACCATGCAAGTCCCCATCGAAATCCTGAATATCAAGGGGCCGGAACTGGGTTTGCGAGAACCCTTCCACTTCTTCTGGGCGACAGGCTTACTGTCCAGCTTCCTGGATAACGCTCCTACTTATGTGGTGTTTTTCGAAACCGCAAAATCGTTACCTGCCGGCGGTGATATCACCACCGTGGCCGGTGTCATGGAACCCCTGCTGATCGCCATCTCCATCGGGGCCGTCTTCATGGGCGCCAATACCTACATCGGCAACGGACCCAACTTCATGGTCAAAAGCATCGCCGAACAGTCCGGCATAAGAATGCCCAGCTTCTTCGGCTACATGATCTACAGCGTGCTGATCCTCTTCCCCCTGTTTATATTGGTGACCCTGATTTTCCTGTTGTGACGTCGATTACAAATAAAAGAAATGAAATCAAAGGCAGGTTTCATACACTAATTATGGGGGAAACGTAAGCCTGACCTTTTGCCCGCGGTAAAATACTTTAGCCGCCGGCTTCGCTGCGCTCGTAGAACAACTGCACGTAACTTTCATAACGCCGGGGATTGATTTCACCAGCCTCAACAGCTTCCTTGATCGCACAGCCTTCCTCGTGGATATGAACGCAATTGGGAAACTTGCAATCCGCCACACGCTCCACGAACTCTACGAAATGCATCTCCAACTCGTGCAATGGAACCATGGCCACGTCCAACGCCCGAATACCCGGGGTATCGATCACCGCCCCGCCAAACTCCAGCTTGTGCCAAACCGCCGTCGTTGTCGTGTGTCGTCCTTTCTCCGTAGTCTCGGAAACTGAACCTACCTTCAAATTCAAACTGGGCTGGATAACGTTCAACAGCGAACTTTTCCCTACGCCGCTTTGACCGGCCAGCAGACTGACTTTGTCTGTGAGCAATGATTTAAGTTCATCCACGCCCCGGCCGGTCACCACGCTACTACCTAACGCCTGGTAGCCCAACCGATCATAACACTGCAGGAACTCGGCAACCTCACCGTCCACGTCCAAGTCGACTTTGTTCACGCAAATAACCGCCGGCAGGTGGCCTGCGTGAGCCGCCACCAGATATCGGTCGATCAGATGAGGCTTGATCCGCGGCTCACGTATAGAAGTAATAAGCACTACCTGATCCACGTTGGCGGCGATCATCTGGGTTCGCCGACCGTCGCTCCGCTGCAGCATGGTCCGCCGCTCGTGCACCTGCTCGATCACCCCTTCACTGACCACGCCTTCAGAGTCAGCCACCACCGAAAAAGAAACCCGATCCCCCACCGTCACCGGGTTGCGCTGCCCGATCCGCCGCGTCCGTAACACCCGGCGAACTGAACAGGGCCAAACCCGCTCACCATCGTCCACTTCCACAAATTGGCCACGAACCGCCACCACCGTTCCCGATCGCATATCTTCCTGGCTCTCATTCGACTCCACCACGGTCCTTTTACGGGACAAGTCGCCTTTGGCCCGCACGTTTTCCCACATTACGGCATCTTCTACTTCCGGCGCATTTTCGTCAGGCACGGACCACTGTTTCTGCCGGGAGGGCTTGCTCCGATTTGGCCGAAAATGGACCCGCTTCTTACCTTTTTTACCACCTTTGCCGGATGAACCGCGACCCACCCATAATCTCCTTCAAAAAACTGATGAAACCGTTGCCTACAGCTTACTTCATTATATAGGATAACTAAAACTTGTTCGTTCCTCCTGTTTTTTCGGGTAAATCTGCCCCACTAGCCCTTGCAGGCTCATTTACAGGTGCTTAAACTCGTGGTTTTGTCTGTCTCATAGATTAATAGCAATAATGAACCAAACCCATTGAAAGGACACACCCATGGCGAAAAATTTCGCCGATCGACTCCTCCAAGCCATCCAGGACAAGAAAACCCCCACCTGTGTAGGAATTGATCCGGTATATTCCCGGCTGCCGGCCGAAATCGCCGAGCACAAAGAACTCAACGACGAATACGACTCCGAAACCGCCCTTGATGCCGTTTTGGAATATTGCCGCCGGGTGATAAAAATCGTGGCTCCCCTTGTGCCCGCCATCAAAATCAACAGCGCTTTTTTTGAACGCTATTACTGGGAAGGAGTGGAAGGCTATTTCGACCTGATCCAGGAAGCGGATCAGGCCGGCCTCGTCGTCATCGGCGATAGCAAACGTGGTGATATCGGCTCCACCGCCGAAATGTACGCCCGCTCCGCTTTGGCAGAACCCGATTTCGCCGACATGGATACGCTCACCGGCCCCGATGCCGTCACCATCAATGCCTGGGCCGGGCTGGATGGCGTGCAACCCTTCATCGACGTCGCCCGCGATGATCAAAAAGGCGTGTTCGCCTGGGTCAGGGCCAGTAATCCTTCCGCCGCTGCTATTCAGGAAGCCAAGCTGGAAAATGGCCGAACCGTCAGCGAACATCTGGCCCAACTGGTCCAGGAATGGGCCTCGCAGGACGGCCTGATCGGTGATGCCGGTTATAGCGCACTCGGCGCCGTCGTTGCTCCCGGGGACAAAGATTCAACCTCCCGGCTGCGTGAGCTGATGCCCAACTGCTTTTTCCTCGTTCCCGGCTTCGGAGCCCAGGGAGGCGGACCAGAAGACGTCTATCCGTGCTTTAACCCCAACGGAACCGGGGCCTTGGTCACCGCTTCCCGTAGCATTATCTACGCCTACGAAGATATGAAATACATCGAACGCTTCCCCTCCGAGTGGGAAAAATGCGTGGAACAGGCCTGCAAGGATTTCACCAAATCCATCGCCACCGTGGTCCCCATGTAAAACCTGACCTGCAAAAAAGAATTGATTTAAGAAGCCGAATCTCTTTTCCTGTACGGGATTCGGCTGTGATGACATAAAAATCACTTTCCGGTCCCTCTGATCCGTCAAAAAATGCGTAAGGCGGGATTGTGCAGCAGTTTTATGGACTCTCCCAACTCCCTGTTTACAAATCACAGAATCTCTGCCTTCAATAACCCGAGAAGCAACGCGGTATTCGCCAGTTCATTGAGCATGCCCCGAATAACTTGCAACCGCGGGGGGATTCAATAAACTCACTCGCTGGAACCCGGCAATTTCCCACAATACCGAGGAGCAGGCTGCCATGAGCAATCAAAATAAAAACGTTTATGAAAATCCCCTCGTTACGCGGAACGCCTCACCGGAAATGTGCCGGATTTTCAGTCCCTACGAGCGGATCCTCACTTGGCGGAAAATCTGGCTCACCTTGGCCGAATGTCAGGCTGAACTGGGCCTGCCAATCACCCAAAATCAGCTTAACCAGTTACGCGAGACCATCGAAGACATCGACTTCGACGCCGCCGCCGAACATGAAAAAAAGCTCCGTCATGACGTGATGGCCTATCTCCACGCTTGGGGTGATAAGGCCCCCGACGCCCGCGGCATCCTCCACCTCGGAGCCACCAGCATGGACGTCGTGGACAACGCCGACTTGATTATTGCCCGCAAAGCCCTCTACCTGATACGTGATTGGCTAGCCAACGGGATTGACGCCTTCAGCCAATTCGCTCGCCAGTGGCGGGACCTGCCCTGCCTCGGCTATACCCACTTTCAACCCGCCCAGTTGACCACTGTCGGTCGGCGGGCCTGCCTATGGTGTTATGATCTGGTCCGTGACCTCGAAGAAATCGAAAACCGCATCGAAGGTCTGCGCTTCCGCGGCATCCGCGGAGCCACCGGAACCCAGGCCAGCTTTCTCTCCCTCTTCGAAGGCGACGCGCAAAAAGTCCACCAACTCGAAAAAATGGTGGCCCAAAAGCTGGGCTTTGATCAGGTCGAACCAATCGTCGGCCAAACCTATACCCGTAAAATCGACGCCCAGATCGCCGCCGCCCTGGGCAATATCGCCGCCGGTACCCACAAGTTCGCCAACGATGTCCGCCTGTTGGCCGGCCTGAAGGAAATCGAAGAACCCTTCGGCAAAAAACAGGTCGGCTCCTCCGCCATGGCCTACAAACGGAATCCCATGCGCTGCGAAAGAATGACCGGACTGGCCCGCTATGTCCTCTCCATAATGTCCTCTCCCTTCCAGTCCGCAGCCGAACAATGGTTCGAACGTACCTTGGACGATTCCTCCAACAAGCGTCTGACCACTCCTGAAGGCTTCCTGGCTACCGAGGGAATTCTCCGCCTGGTGGTCAACGTGGCTCGCGGCCTGGTCGTTTACCCGGAGGTTATCACCTCCCGCGTCGAAGCTGAACTGCCCTTCATGGCCACCGAAGAAATCCTCATGGCCGCCACTGCCGGTGGAACTAAGGATGAAAAAGGCAATACAAAAGCCGGCGACCGCCAAGCCCTGCACGAAAAAATCCGTGAACATTCCCACGCCGCCGCCCGCGAAGTGAAAGAGTATGGGCGGAAAAATGACTTAATTGACCGGCTTCAAAACGATCGCGCTTTTGCTGGCGTGGACTTTGAAAAAACTCTTGACGCCAAACGGTTCGTTGGTCTTGCTCCCCAACAGGTGGACAGCTTTCTTGAAAATGTGAGCAAACCAATTATCAAACGCTACTCGTCGGTACTGAACAAACCGGTGAACCTCAATGTCTGATCCGCCGGCCTTGGAAGCAACAAACCCTTCGCTTGAACCACAAGGTTATCCACAAGCATGGAAACCGCTCGAAAGCCTCGCCGGCCCTGCCCGTCTGAACGTTGCAGGATATGCCGTCACCATCGAAATCTCTCCCGAACAACTCGACCGGGTTTATCTGCCATTGCTTGCTTTGTTGGATCGGCTGGCTTCCGATCTCCACAACGAAAGGCTATTGGTCGGCCTGGTGGGCATCCCCGGCAGCGGAAAATCCACCTTCGCTGCCGCCTTGGAATACCTCGGGAAAAAAGTGCTGGGCCCTCAAAAACTCATCGTGGTCGGCATGGACGGGTGGCATTGGCCTAACCATATTCTCGATCAACGAACTACCGTCGATCAGACCGGCCGAACCCTCCCCCTTCGCCAACGCAAAGGCGGCCCGGAATCTTTCGACGTGGATAACCTGGCATCTGCCCTGACCTGTCTACGCGATTCAAAAAGCAATGTGTCATTACCCGTTTACAACCGGCAACACCATGAACCCGAACCCGACACCTTGTTGATACCGCCGCATACCCCGATCATTCTCATGGAAGGAAACTACTTACTACACAACCAACCGCCCTGGTATCAAATATCCGACAAACTGTTCCCGAAGTTATTTCTTGAATGCGATCCGAAAACCGCCCGTCAACGTATCCTCGAACGACACATTCGCGGTGGAGCCACTTCCCAACAAGCGAAACAGAAATATCAAAACAATGATCAATTGAATACAGAAGTCGTCCTTAAATCCGCTTCCAACCATGATCTGCGAATCACGCTTTGACTCGCAAATCACATGGTTTTTGCCCACAACCAAAAACAACTATCAATTTGACTTTATGGACACTATTACCCCGCAAGCCGGATATGCCCCCCCCCAAGCAAACAAAAAACACTCTCTACTTCGCAAACTTCATCCCAATCTTCCGAAAAATAAAAAAACGGTCACTCCCATCTTTTGATGAAAGCAACCGCTTTTGATCTTTTAGGCCGCAAACATTAGCGGCACTTGCCTATTCGGTCCAACTTAGAAGGGCCAAAAGCCAAGCTGATCCAACGAGGCAGCCAAGTTGGTCAAGGCAGCTCCGTGAATCGCCACGTTATGAGCGCTTTCCAAAATACCATCACAACCACAGTTCAACAGGGCCATCAGAGACCCGGCAATCAATGCAACCTTTTTCATCGTTTGTACCTCCATTTACTCATTTACCCGAGTGACCACTACAAAAGTGGGCCACTGATTACAATCATCAACCTGAAAAAACGTCACTTATACGATCTCAGGAACAACCGCTTGAGGTTTTTTTCAACTGACTCCAAAAGCGGACTCCTGATCCTTGCTGCACCAATTAAACAGTACTCGAATAAAACATGCAACGCTCATAATATCTCTTAACCTGGACATCTCCCATTCCTTGGTTGTTACGAACAAATCTCTCTGTTCGCGAAATGGTCAGCACCAAGCATCTTTAAAAAATATTGTGAGCACCGCCGTTTCTTCGGAACTTATCCGTTTAATTGAAATATGGGAGCTGACTACCTTTGGAACGGGAAGCCAGCTCCCCGGTTAACAACTTTAAACGATTCCAAAGGTTCTCAGAACGTCGGCAGTCTGCATTGCAACATCGGCCCAATCAATCCACTGGCCAATGCCACCAGAGCCACAACCACAGTTCAACAAGGTCACCAATGCACCACCTGCAAGCGCTGCTTTCTTCAACATATCCATACCTCCCTAAAAGGTACTTAGACCCCAAGTAACTCTCCTGGAGTCTCTATTCTAACCACTGCTTATTTTATGCCGTAACTTAACGACATATCCTATTAGCGGCATAAACCTACTTCATAGGCCAATTTGTTGCAATACCTCATCAAAAAAAGTTTGAAGGGAAACGCCCTTGCTCAAAACCGCGCCATTGGTACTACGCACGGACATCTCCCAAAGCCCGAATTAATCTCCCTTATTGTTATCGTCCGCCTGCCCCATGTCAATATAAATTTAACCCCTATTTTCAGCCAAAAAACAGGAATCCTCTCCGAAAAAAAGGGGGGACGAAAGACCGTCACCACCACCTCCCTCCTTCCAGAAAAGATCTTAAGAGCTAAAATGCTCTACTTATAGTCAAATAAAACTAGACGCAATCTCGTCAATCAACCGCCCCGAAATTGACCAACGAACTAAAATATTTTCTCAATCTGACAAATTAATCCTAGCCATAAATCCTGTGTTTAACCATAGTATTCTTGCGGGAACGTTGAAAAAAGGCCCTCTCCCTTCGAAAATCCTTACCGAAATAAACAAGAATGCAGACCCTTCAAAGATACAATCCACCTCATTGCCAAGTAATACAAAGAATTTCACTCCACCGGCTTGCGGGCCACTACCTGCAAATGCGCACAACGTCCCCACGCCGAGGGATCTTTCGCTAATCGCTTCTCCAACCGGGCCAGTCTTCGGCGAGCATCTGCATCTTCAAGCAATCCCCGAAACCGACGCATCGGCAACACCGTCTTGCCCACAATCTCCACCAACTCCAACCCCGCCTTGGTCAGCAAACCAGGCACCTGTTCCGCTTGGAAAGTCTGCATCTCGAACTGCTCTTCCGGATCACGCGTCAGCCAGAACGTGCGCCCCGTTTTCAAAAAACGCTCCAGCTCCTCCAGCCGGCCTTTCTCCAGGTAATGCTCAATACCCGCCAAACGATTATCAAAAGTCGCCACTAAAACACCCCCCGGCACTAGACAACCGGCAATCTCTCGCAATGCCCGCCGCGGATTCTTCGTCGAACACAAAGGCTCTCCCATGGCGGTGGCCAATCCGAACGATTCCTCCCCCAATGCCTTAAGATCCTCCAGCTCAGCCTGCACAAACTCCGCCTTGTCCAAACCGCCTATCTGCTCCACCTGTCGCCGGGCCTCATCCACCATCTTCGCCGACACGTCCACAAACCATACCCGGTACCCACTCTTCAACAACCGACGCCCCCACTTGCCCGAACCGCAACCCAGATCAACCACCGGCTGATCCTGCCGCGCAGGCAAATGCTTCTTCAGGTAATCCCAGGTCAAACCGTCGTGCCACTGCCAATAGGCATCTTTATAAATGTCCTCGTATCTACCGGCGACCCGGTCGTGATATCGTTGAACAGCACTACGCTTCCGGGCCATTACTCAGCCTCCAACTTCCATTCCCTGTTGCCCCATTCCTTCAACAAAGCATATTTGGTCAGATCGAAATGCAAAGGCGTAATGGTCACGTACCCCTGGCTCAACGCATCCAGATCGGTCTGCGCCTCCGCCGGGCGGTGCTCAAAATCCGCCGGTTTCAACCAGAAATAATCCTTCCCGTCCGGAGCCCGATGCCGGGAAAATTCATCCTCGATCATCCGTGTCGCTTGCGGCACCACACACACCCCCTTCGGCCGTCCCTGCGTAAGATCGGGAATATTGATATTCATCAGTTGGCCGGGCCCCAATCCCCCGTCCAGCAATTGCTTGATCAACGGCATCGCAATTCGGGCCGCCAATGCAAAATTCCGCTCCACCCCCTGTTTCAATGAAACCGCCACCGCAGGAAAACCCAATAAGGCCCCTTCCGCAGCCGCCGCCACCG
>CAZMVS010000381.1:0-5862 GCA_964569525.1 uncultured Planctomycetales bacterium | reverse complement strand
GCAATGGCAATCTTCGCCGTTGTATTCGTTCGACGCATGCCACACAAGCAGAGCCGGATGATCCTTGTACCGTTCGGCCAGTCTTCTGTTGATGATCCGGCACTTCTCCCGATAGACGGGAGAGGTGCGGCAATGGTTATGCCGAGCACCGTGTTTCTTCCGTATGCCATCGGCGGCCACGCGGCAGGCTTCCGGGTACGCCCTGCTCAGCCAGGCCGGTTTAGAACCGCTTGGAGTCGCCAGCACCGCGTAGGAATCGTTGGCCGCAAGCTTGTCCATGATGGTATCGAGCCAGCCGAATTCAAACCGACCTTCCGCCGGTTCCAGCGCCGACCACGAGAATATGCCCACGGACATCGCATTGCAGCGGGCGAGCTTCATCAGACGCATATCCTCATCCCAGATTTCCGGGGTTCGGATCCATTGATCCGGGTTGTAGTCGCCTCCGTGCAAAATGTGCGTGCATTTAGGATTGATTGGCTTGAATCGAGTTGTCATATCCGTGCCTCCTCATTATTGACTCTATGGGTTTTCATAAAAAATAGTGCTAAGAAAATGATATTTTAAGAGGTTCCCTCATATTTAATATTTTTGATAAGGTCTGTAGCATAATTGGCAAATTGCCATCGTGGTGTCCCATTCATCAGATTACCATCGCAACCCGTTGTTTTTAGTACTTCAGTTTTTTAAACTGTAGAAGATGGGTATTGGGAAACTTGTTCACCTCTTCTGTCACTTTTCTTGCGCAGGAAGGCATCTTCATGGCTCGGCGTCCGCGAGATATTCATCTACACGGTACGCCCTGTGATAATCCCATGTGCCGTGATACAGATTGCCATCGCACGCCTTGACCAGCATGGCCGCCAGCTCCTTCAGTTTGTCAGGATGCTCGGCGGCAAGGTTGCGTTCTTCTCGGTAATCATCGGGAAGGTAGAAAAGCTGAAACCGGCGGACCGGGATGATGTAGCGCACTTTCCAGCCATCCGGAGTCACCAATGCAGGTCCAATGCCTCCACCAAACACAACATATTCGTGACTGGTCTGTTCGCGTCCCTCAATCACGGGCAGATAGGACACCCCATCCTTCCAATTGGGCAATGCCACCCCGAGCAACTCCGCCACCGTTGCCATGGTATCGTAGTTCGCCAGCATGTGGTCACTAACAATTCCCGAATGCATCGCTCCGGGATGGCGAACAATAAACGGTATCTTGGTACCACCCTCGAGGCTGGTGCGCTTTTTCCCGCTCATCCCGTCGTTTCCGTCAAACACATCGCCGGCAAGTTCCGATGTGTAGTTGAGGTCTATGTTGTCGATCTCCCGACCGTCCAGTGCCCGACCACCGCCAGTGCAACGTCCCTCTTCTGTGTAGTAGTCAGACTCATGCCCGTTATCGGAGGCGAAGAGAATGACGGTCTGCTCCATAATCCCAAGCTCGTCCAGCAATCCATAGATCATGCCGACAGTATCATCCAGACGCAGTACCATAGAGGCGTATTCTTTCTCCCATAACGATAGTCCCTCGACATCCCGGAGACCGGGATGCACCTCTGGCACGGCGGTCGGACCATGCGGCAACTGCGAAGGATGATAGAGGAAGAATGGTTCATCCTTATGTGCACGAATGAATTGCTCAATCTTCTGGTTGAACAAATCCTGCGAATAAACCGCCTTGCCACCGCGCGTCGCGTGCTTCTGGCGATTCTCCGGCGTTTCCCGAATATAGGTTTTGCCGCAATCGGCATGTTCATTGCCCGGGATATCCACGCGCACTCCGTTCTCCCACAGGAAAGGCGGATAGAATCCGTGGCAACGCTGGTGGTCATAATAGCCGTAGTGGTAATCCCAACCATGGCGTTCAATTTGTTCCGGCGTCGAGGCGAAGCCCCACTCCAGTTTACCGATCTGTCCCGTCACCAGCCCCGCCTGCCTTGCGATCGAGGCTAGGAACACTTCGTCGCAGCGCTCGTTGAAGCTGGAGTTATTGATCAGTTCGCGGATTTCCTCATAAGAACGTCCGCCAGTCGATAACTCTTCGTAAATACCTGCCCGGTTAAAGCTCCAGCGCCCTGCATGGCAATCGTGGTATCCGGTCAGGAGACTGGCTCGTGCTGGCGCGCACAAAACACAGCCGTAGGCCTGCGTAAAACGGATTCCCTCTGCCGCCAGCCGGTCGATATTGGGCGTCTTGAAATACTCCTGACCGTAACAACTGAGCATTCCCCGTCCCAGATCGTCGGCATAGATATATACAACATTTGGCAATTTATTATTCATTTTATCATTTTCCTTATTTTGTAGTTATTAAAACATATTGATTGCGAAATAGATTTCTTCTTCTAAGGGTTTAAACCTCTGTACACGAAATCCCTGAAGCTCACTTTACCAGTGCCGGCAGCATATAATCCCGCTCTGAGACTGATAAAACCTCCAAAAACATTATGATGGTAGCCTGAAGTTTCAATAGCCTGGTTTGTTTTAACCCAGTTCTGACCATCTCTGCTAAAGAATAATACCACTTCATGGCTGTCATTTGTTAGCCGAAGATGAATCTCTCCACCGACAAAGTGATTAGGGAACATTTTCTTTGTAGAACGATGCCGCACAACCTGCTTGCCATCCCATCCTATACCACAGTAGCAAGTTGGGTTGTAGAACAGCAAAATACCCCCCTCAGCTTCTCCTTCCAACGAAAGCACCACTTGAAGCTCATAGGCCTGATTCACCGGTATGCAAAGGATAGGATGACTATCCTCTGGAGATACACCTTTGCAATTTAAGATAAGGCTTTTACCGTCCAAAATGTACCTTTTCCTATCATGTTCACCAAAGAATCTCCATTGCAACCCCAGCTTATTACCGGCAAAGTTGTCGGATAGAGGCAACCCATGTGCTACCGCTTCCCCACATGGCTTTTTTATGAATTGGTCCACCCTTATACCTTCAGGTATCCTGAACCATCCATCATCAGTCCATTCCACAGGTTCAAGAAGGGTTTGTCTACCAAGTGTATGATAGCCCTTTTCATATGCATGGTACATAATCCACCAGTCATCTTGAGGAGTATCAACAAGTGTGCCATGTCCGCGGGACCACCAGCGTTCGTCCCTGCTTGCGGTATGTACGACTGGATTGTAAGGTGAGTGTTCCCATGGCCCCCATGGTGTTTTTGACCTTGAAGACACTATCATATGGCTTGTTGCAGGACCTGCAGTTCCTCCTTCAGCTACCGTCAGATAGTAATAGCCCTTCCTGTATGTAATCTTGGGTGATTCCAGACAAAAACCCTCTACATTCCACTCTTCCGGGTAATTCCAGCCTTCATATACTTTATTTAGTTCACCTGCTGTCGAAAGACCATCTTCAGATAGCTCTATAATACAACCTCCTGAAAGATGTAGGTACCGCCTGCCATCAGGCCCAACACAGTGTCCTGGGTCAATTTGTCCTACCTTGAGGTCAACAGGTTCACTCCATGGACCAACCGGTGTAGGTGCTGTAATCACCCAATTTGTTTTATCAGCAGGATAGTATATGTAAAATGTATCCCCATGCTGACAAAAATCCGGAGCCCATATATCTCCACCATATCCTTCCAATGCATTGCATACAGGTTCCCAGTTTATAAGGTCATAGGAATGCCAGATAAGTAACCCTGGTCCATAATTAAACAATGAGTGTGTCATATAGTAATGATCTCCCACCCTGAGGACAGACGGGTCGGGATAATCACCACCAAGTATGGGATTAACATAATAACCATTACCAAGATCACCAGAACGTTGATTTTCTATTGTCATAACTCACTACCTCCAATTCGTTTTTTCATTCAGGATAGACACAGTGTTCACCGGTTCCCTCCGACAGACTTGCTGAACAGCATGCCACCGTCCCAGATCAAACGATCGAGATTCGGCGTGCGGACATTCGGGCATCCCAAAAAACTCAGTGCCCACCAGGGCATCTGATCCACCTGGATCAAAAGAAAGTTTGGACGCGAGGACTTCAAAGGTTTCACTTTTATTTCTCCATTGCATGAAGTGGTGGGCATTCTTGCCATGGGCCAGGATCAGGCGTGCATCGTCGAGTCCGTTCAGGGGTTGGATGGTCTCGCCCTTATACACATCCGGGCCGGGTTCTCCGCCCAGAGCCGGGTCGCGCAGCAATTTGGCCACGAGAAGCCCGTCGGTGGTGACGATTGGCACATGGAGGCCGTGCCACTGGGTCACGCCAAGGATTTCACCCAGTTCGCCGCCGGCATTGACCGGCCCCATGAAGCCCTCGCCGGAGATCGCGTTCGGATCGCGGTAGTCTTTGCTGTTGGGAATGCTCCAGCGGAGTTTGCCTTGCGGATCAAAGGCGGAAAGGCTGAATGTAGCGTTCTTCGGTGCCCTGTTTTTTGTACCCGCATGGAGGAGGGTGAAAACCCACCCACGCGAATCCACCGCCATGGATTGAAAAAAATTGCCGCCCTGCCCGATGGCCTTGTCCACGATCACCACCGTGTAGAAGCCGTCCGCCGGCGCGGTGAACGGCAGCGTGATGACGCTGGAAGGCTGTTCGACCCGGGCGTTGACCGGGGGGATGGTGTTTTCGTCGCCGGCAAATACGCTGGACAGGATTGCGCCGCACAGGGTCATCGCCAAGAGCAGGGTTTTTCCGATGGTCATGATCGAGATATCCTTCGTTCGTTGTTTGTGTTGGGACTTGAGTGCTTGTTCTCCCGCACCGGGGCGAACTCCATCTGGTCGATCCACTCCCTGGGTTGAGCGGTGGCGTTCTCGTTTCTTCGTTTCTGTCTTTGTCATGCTGATTGTCTCGTTTGCATGTTGTTTTACATGTTCGCGGATTGTTGTCTTTTAGGTTCAGGAACAGGAATTCCCAACCCTTCCAGCATGAACGTCAAGGCCTGCCGACTTTTCACTTCCTCCATCGTAGGCCGGGGGCGCGGCGGGGGGAGTTCCTTGAGGATGCTAATATCTCCACTTTCATTCGTGATTGGTGTTCCCGCCGCCCTTCCTCTTCACCACTTCCGGGGCAGGGTTGACCGGAAGAAACTTCGCGAGTGAGGCCTTGACTTCGGTATGCTCGGGGTGGCTCGCCAGATTGGTGAACTCATCGGGATCGACCCGGTGATCATAGAGTTCTTCGGCACCGTCGGCATAGCGGATGTAGCGCCAGTCTCGCGTGCGAATCGCATGGTTGCCGAACATGCTGGATGTCATCGCCGGTATCTCACGCCTCGCAGCAGGATCATCCAGTTGCGGCTTGAGGCTGACGCCATCGAGTTGCCCGGGCTGCGGAATGCCGGTCAACTCGACGAGAGTCGGGTAAATGTCGAGGAGACTGACGGCTTCGGCCGTGGATTCGCCCTTGGAAATGCCTGGGCCTGCAATAATGAAGGGTGTGCGGGTCGATTCCTCCCATAGCGTGCGCTTGCCCCACTTCTGCTTCTCACCGAGATGGAATCCATGGTCGCTCCAGAGAACGATGATCGTGTTGTCCTTGTAGGGGCTCGCTTCCAGGCTGTCGAGAATCGTGCCGACACACATGTCGACAAAGCTGATGCAGGCGAGATAGGAATGAACCATGCCCCGCCAGGCACCGCGTTTGACCACCTCGGTATGGAGGGGCTCGATGTTCAACCGGCCCTTGAAATTGTCGGGTACGTCGTCCAGATCGTCCTCCGGCACGTTTGGAAGGGCGACTTTGTCCCGGTCGTAAAGATCAAACCATTTTTTGGGAACGCACAAGGGCACGTGGGGTCGGAAGAATCCAGCGGAGATGAAAAACGGTTTATCGTATTCTTTCTGGAGTGCAGCCGCCGTGCGTTTCGCCAGTTGGTAATCATCCATCTCATCG
>CAZMVS010000380.1:0-8243 GCA_964569525.1 uncultured Planctomycetales bacterium | reverse complement strand
CGGGCGCTTTCCCTTCGGCCTGCTCGCAGGCGATCCGCACGATTCGCCGACGTTCCTCTTCCGTAAAGCGAACAAATTCGCTGGTCGATCCGTTCGGATACAGGCCGCTGCCCTGCTCAATCAACCAATCGAGAAAACGACGCAGTTCCGGCTCGTTGATTCGCCCCTGGTCATCCAAGGGAATCAGGTGCGGAGTGAATATACCTTTGATTTCTTTTTTTGCCATGATTTACTTAGCGATTTCACTTGTTTCGGCTTGCAGGCCGACGTTGGCCCCGTCTTTTTTGGCCTCGAAAAAGTGGACCGCGTTCATGTCGATGTGCATGGGTAATTGTTGGCCGTCGGAGAGTGAACGGTCCGCCTCCACCCGGCACGTCATATTTGTTTCTTCAGCGGTCTCCACGTACAAATCCATTTCTCGGCCCAGCGTTTCGATCACGTTGATGGTTACATTGAGGATATTTTCCTCGCCCGCATAGCGTCCTTCATTTCGCGGGGACAAACTTTCCGGCCGAATACCCATAATCATTTCTTGACCCGAATACTGGCCGACCGCCTCCTGCAGGCGTTCGGGGACGAGAATCTTGTTCGCCCCTTCGTAAAAATAAAGCCGACCATCTTCGGCCAGGATGCGCCCTTGCAGAAAGTTCATCGGCGGGGTGCCCATAAAGCCGGCCACGAAACGATCCAC
Source organism: uncultured Planctomycetales bacterium (assembly GCA_964569525.1). Classification (GTDB taxonomy): domain Bacteria; phylum Planctomycetota; class Phycisphaerae; order UBA1845; family PWPN01; genus JAAYCU01. The sequence goes on along the minus strand of CAZMVS010000380.1, from coordinate 7,552 downwards.
CGGCCGCTCGTACAACTCCAGCGGGCTTGCACACTGATGAACAATCCCGTCCTTCATTACCACCACCCGGTCGCCCAGAGTCATGGCCTCTTCTTGGTCATGAGTCACGTAAATGGTTGTAGTAGCTAAACGGCGATGTAGCTTCTTCAACTCCGCCCGCATTTCCACCCGCAACTTGGCGTCTAAATTGCTCAACGGCTCGTCGAACAGAAAAGCCTCGGGCGTACGCACAATGGCCCGCCCAACCGCCACCCGCTGGCGCTGCCCGCCGGAAAGGGCCTTGGGTTTGCGGTTCAAAAGATTCTCGATACCCAGAAGGCGAGCCGCTTCGCGCACCTTCCGATCAATTTCATCCTTGGGCATCTTGCGCAATTTCAACCCGAAGGCCATGTTCTTATAAACGGTCATGTGCGGATAAAGGGCATAGCTCTTAAAGACCATGGCGATATCGCGATTCTGCGGTGGAACGTCGTTGACCACCCGGTCGCCGATGCGAATGATCCCGTCGGTGATTTCCTCCAGACCGGCCACCATGCGCAAGGTGGTACTCTTCCCACAGCCGGAGGGGCCTACCAGGATAATGAACTCCTGATCCCGAATATCCAAGGTCAGGTCCTGAACGGCCTGCACCCCGCCGGGATAAACCTTTTTGACGTTCTCCAAGCTCACCTGAGCCATAAATTTACACTCCCAAGCCCACCGGCTGACGAAGGCTCACGCATCGGCAAACCCATTGTACGAGGGGTACTGTGGATGTCAAAGCCACTGTAATTACACGCCCTCCATCTGCTCGCATCCAACTCGATCCGCACGACCGGTCGAATCCTCGAGTAAAATAGATACGCAAAAACAAAAGACAAAAGCATGATTTTCTTGGCAGGCACTTGCGATATTCCGCACTGTGGTTACAGTCTTTTACGTCAGGCGTGTATAGCGAAACGCAACAATCCGTTTTGTTGACCAATTGATCTGGAGCATATTTACCATGAAACGTTATTTCACAATCGTTGTTGTCATTCTGACTTTCATATTTATTGGCGCACCGGCAGTGGCAGGCCAAGCTGAACAGGCCGAAGGGAAACTTGAGATGGGCCGGGTACACAAGCCGTTGCCCTATCGGATCGTTTCTTTCCACCGGGCCGAGGCTAACAAAGACCTGATCAAGCTGGCCCATCGGCTGGGCTTCAACGGGGTTATGTTTCAGCAGGAAGGCTGGAACGTGGATGGGCTGAAGCGTTTTGCCGCCAATGCGGAGCGTGAAAACTACATCGGACTCTGTCACGAGTTGGGTATGGAAGTCACGGTGTGGATCCATGAGCTGTCGCAAATCCCGGAAAAAGATGATCCTGATTACCTCGGGCCGGTTGCGGTGGATAATGACAAGTTGTGGAGTTACCTGGAAGACCGCTACGACTGGGTGTTGGGCGAACTGCTGCCGGACATTGACGGGTTGGTCCTGACCGTGGTGGAGACGCAGATCCGGGCCACCGATTCGGACCTGATGCTCAAGCTGGTCAGCCTGTTGCAAAACAAGTGTGAACAGTACAACAAGAAGTTGATCGTACGTACGTTTACCTGGCATCCGGAAGAACTGGAAGGCGTATTGGGTTGCGTTCGCCGCCTGCCTGAAGACACGATCATCATGACCAAGTGCGTACCGCAGGATTGGCAGATGCGCGGTATTCATCATCCCGCGCTGGGTAACGTGGGGCCTCATCCGGAGATTGTGGAGTATGACATCGCCGGTGAATATTTCCTGCTGGATTCCGTCGCCAATTGCATGCCGCGGAAGTTGAAAAGACATTTTGATTACGGCCTTGAAAAAGGGGTGGACGGTATTTGTGTTCGGGTGGATCGTTGGCATGCGGAAACGATATACACGCCGCAGGAATTTAACCTGTGGGCAATGGGCATGTTCGCCAGCGGCAAGACCGATTCCATCGACGAGGTCTGGCGGGCGTGGGCGAAGGAACGATACGGGGAAAAGGCAGCACCGATGGTAATCAAGGCCCTGAAACCTGCTGAAGAGGTTATTACCGAAATGTTCAACGTGGGTTCTTTTACCTTCGGCAACGGGCGGGACTTTCCGCCGCACGTGGACGGGCGACGCTCCGCGTTCCATACCAACTGGGCAAACTGGCGGTGGGATAAGTCCTTCTTGCCGGAATATAAAAAAGCCCGCATCGGTGATCCGGAATACGTGGCGAAAATCAAGAAGCAAAAGGCCAAGGCATTCCGAATGGCCCGCAAAAGTATGCAGGCTTTGAAGGAAGCGAAAGACTCATTGCCGAAGAAAGAATACCGGATTCTGCGTACCAAGTTATGGAGCAACAAAGTTCACCTCGCTTATCGAGCCCGAATGATGCTGGCATATCTGCAGTATCGGCGGATCGAAAACACCGATGATCCGCAGGAGAAACAGCAGTTGGCGGAGGAGATTCGCAATTACCTGAAAACAATTCGGGAAATAGCAGAGAAGGATTTCCCGCCGCACGAGGAGATTCAACATCGCGGCAAAACATGGAAGGTGGGCGCACCGTTGAAGGTGGAGCAGGACAAAATCACTGAGTGGGCGGATAAGATGGAGACATTTTTGAAGGGGAAAAACCTCTAAAATCCATTTCCTGACAAGAGCCGACAGGCGATTGAAAAAACAGGAAGTTGTGTTTCCTTGAAAGACCGATCCCGCAGGTTTCATCGACCTGCGGGTTTTTTTGGGCGCGGCATAGACCGCCGGTGGAGAATCCGGGTTTAGGATGGACCGGCCGGGGTCATATAGAAGGACATCCACAGGCTTTCCAATGGGTTAAAATGGGTTTGTTTTTACGCCATCTTTTGGAGTGTTTTACGTTGCAAACTTTTGTAATTAAAACATTTAGCACCTTTTTAAAATGGCTTTGTTTTGCGATTTTTTTTGTTTTGTGAATTCATGTCGATTCCAATTATCCATTTTTGCGAACGATCCGTACATTATCCTCCCGACTATTGCGGCTTACCCGGATAACACGGGGCGGCGTTCCGTTTTGGGGGAGCGTAAAGGCTCAGAAGCGGAACAGCGGGCTTACAGGAGGGTCCAATAAAGGCTATCAGCCCAATTGATATATCACAAAATGAATAATTTCCTTGAATTTCAGGTGGATTTGCCGTGGCGGGCGGTCGGGTATTCGTGACTTGGGGGATCAACAACGTATAATAAAATATATAGAGTGCGGGGTTCCTATCCTTTTATAAAACAGATTTCGTATTTCCGGAACAGGCAGGAGGAGCATTTTGTACATCTCAAAATCTATCAACAGATATTCTTTCAGCGGAACAGTTGCCGTGGCCATGGCAGTCTGTCTAATGGCGGCGTGGTGTGCGCCGGCGTGGGGGCAGAACAATTTCGTGCAGGTTCAGGATGACCAGTTCGTATTGGACGGGCAGGTATATAAGATCAAAGGCACGAATTATTATCCCCGCGATCACATGTGGGCCAACATGTGGAGTGACTGGGACTGGGCGGAGATCCAACTTGAAACCCAGAAGATGCACGATTTTGGATTGAACGCGGTGCGTATTCTGGTTCCTTACAGCCATGGTGGTTGGAACGGGCCGAACGTGCCGAACGGCAATCTGCAGATGCTGGAAGACATTGTGAACCTGATGGGGGAAAACGGGATCCGTAGCGTGGTGACCATTTTTGACTGGGAAACCAGCTTTCCTTCGGAGGGGTCGTCAACTGAGGCCGACCATTTGACCTACCTGAGCACGATCGTGAATCGTTTGAAGGATAATCCTTACGTGTTGATGTGGGACGTGAAGAATGAGCCGGATCATCCGGCCAATTACGGGTGGTGCGATTGTAATCCCGGTTCTTGCGGAAATTGGGATTGTAATCCCAGCCAGCGGGACAAGATTGTCAGCTGGTTGCACCGTATGTGTGACGCGGTACGGGATATCGATCCCAATCATCCGGCGTCGGCGGGCATGCGCTGGTGGCAAAACCTGCCTGACGTGATTGACTTCATGGACGTGGCCATTTTCCATTCTTACGATTGGCCGATCGATACGGAAATCACGGACACCAAGAATCTGATGGGAGCCAACCAAAAGCCGATCGTAGTGGAAGAGTGGGGTTGGCCTTCGCATCCGTATCCCTGTTATCGCGACGGGCAATATATCTACTTGTATAACGAGAATTACCAGTTACAGGTTTACCAGGATCATCTCACATCATTTATCGATCACGATATCGCCGGCGGATTACAGTGGATGACGTTTGATGCGGACAACTACGACGACGATCCGGATCATACTTTCGAGGATTATTTCGGGTTGTGGCGGTATGGCTACACGCTTAAGCCGGCAGCGGAATATTACCGGGACAATTATCCGGCCAATCAATTTCCAGGCCCCAAACCCGGAGCGGTCAGCCAATTTACGGCAAACGGCAGTAACCTGGATGTAGAATTGAATTGGCAGAATCCGTCGGACGACTTTTTTGCCGGCACGATGATCCGGCACAGCACGGATAATTTTCCGTCTTCACCGAGCGACGGGACATTGGTTTGCGATCGGGCCGGCGAGCCGGGATCAACGGATAGTTTCGTGCATACTGATCCGCAAATTGGAGTGGTGAATTACTACGCAGCGTTCGCTTACAGCAACACGTTGAGCTACGCTGACCCGACCAATGCAAGTGCTACCGCCCGATTCCCGGGTGATTATGACTTGGACTTCGATCTGGACCAGAGCGACTTCGGCACCCTGCAAGCTTGTCTGTCGGGTCAGAAAAATCCGTTTGAGGCGGGCTGTGAAGACGCCGACCTGGACCACGACGGAGACGCGGATATTTATGACGTTGCCAAGTTTCAGCTTTGCGCGACGGGCGCGGGGATAACACCGCAGGCAAGCTGCCTGAACCTGCCGGTGGATGGCAGGGTGCCGGATTACGCTTACGACTTCCTGCCGGAAGACGGGACCACGGGGTTGGATGCCGATGTGGTGCTCAATTGGTCGGCGGGGACGGGAGCGACTTCGCATGACGTGTATTTGGGCATGAATAACCCCCCCGCGTTGAAGGGTAATCAGGCAGGCACGTCTTATACGCCCAGTGATTTGGAATATGAAACCACGTACTACTGGCGAATTGATGAGCGCAACGACGAGGGAGTTACCACAGGGACGGTGCATAATTTTACAACGAAGGACCTGCCGCTGATCACCAATCTTAACCGGTACGAGATAGCGATTATGAACGTCGGCGTGGAATACTACCGGGACTCGTCCCATACAATTACAAGTATGCCGTCCTGGCTCTACAATCAGCCGGGCATTCGCACGAATAACGCGGACGCGTATGTCACCAGTTCCGAGTGGATCACTTTCACGCTGAACAAAGAGGCCAACGTTTATGTCGCCTATGATTCGCGGGGGACCTCGGATAAAGGGGGCAATCCGCCGAACTGGTTAACTTCGGAGTTTACGCAAACCAGCAGGGAACTGTATGTTACCGATTCCTGTGGATGGATGCGGCTTTATAAGAAAACGTGCCAACCGGGGGGAATCACCTTGGGCGGGAACATGGCCAGCGGTGCGTACGGAGCCCAGAGCAATTATTTTGTGATTGTTTGGCCGCTGCCGTAATAGATACAAATCACCGATGGAGCAAAGCCCGGGCCACCATTTTGGCGGTCCGGGCTTTTTATGGTCATTCAGAATATCCATACAGCAAACCAACCAGCCACTTCGTTTTTACAGTTCCGGTTCGCCGCTGCTAACCTCGTTGATGGTCAAATGATCCAGGCCGATGATCTTATTACCCTGCACGGTAATTTTAATAGTGTTGTTTTCAGGGGTTGCGGTGCCCAGGGGCAGATAGAATTGTTCGCCTTGGTGTCGACCGGGCTGCTCGCAAAAAGAATGCATCTTTTCGCCGGTTCGGCCGATTTGAATTTCATCTTCAATGAGGTGCAACACCGGTTTGACAGCCAAAAGATAACTGGCGTCATTTTTGGGTACCGGGACGTGTAATTCCACGGGCTTGTTGTCGGTGTCGATTTTCAGCCAACCGCCGCCGGCGTAGCCTTCGTCGAGACCGGCGGTGATGGCACGGGCCTTGATGCCGCGGGCAAGCAGATCCGCTTCCAGTTCGGTGGCGTCCATCTTATCGGAGAAAGGAATGGGCTCAGGTTTTTCGATGGTAATTTTGGGAAGGGGGCGGGGATGGTTGGCCTCGCCTCGAGGGATCGGAGGTCGCTGCTTGATCGGCTCTTCCTGATACCAGTAGGCCACAGTGGTGTAATCGTTTTCTTTACCCGGATCAAAGAACCGTTCGATAGTAACCTTTATATGTTCGCTGAAGCGTACCGGATCAGGAATGTGCCAGCGATAGACGGTGCAGACGCGTTCGCCTTTCTGGGTCACCTTGTAATAGGGTGCGCCGTAATAAGGATAGCTGAACGGTTCGCGATAACCCCAGGCGTTGCCGAAATAATCTTCGCTGCCGGTGCCGTGGATGGTGGGTTTGGCGGCGTGATCGATAAAGATCATTTCGTCGCCCTCGCCCCACCAGTGGCCGTACTCGGCATCAACGGACAGGACGCAGCCCACGTATTGTCCGCATCCCTCGGTTTCCAGGATGACGTAATTTTCTTTGCCGGTGGGATTCAGGCCATGGGTCTGAGTTTTTAAACGTGGTCTGCGCTTATAGAGGGCGTGGAAAAGGCCCTGATTTTCGGGGATATCGCCTAATTCGTAATCGAGGTTGTAGTAAATGCGGCGGATGCTGCGGTTGCCGTTGTTGTACAGTTCAACGCGGGCATGTTTGTGGAAGGGCATAGGCCAATAGCAATTCATGGCCACCCGGTGAATTCCCACACTGATGGGGACGGAGCGGACTTGGTACATCTTGGCATGGCCCATGGCGAAGAAATCGCCGACGGGGACTTCAACTGAGGGCACTTTTGAATGATCCCAGTACATGCGAATGACCAAGTCACGGATGACGGTTCGATGTCCGGGAAAGCGGGCCAAGGTCATCCACAAATGCGTGATTTGCCCTGGGCCGTCGGTATCCAGCATGACGTGGGTTTGGCCGGGGGCAAAGCTGGTCACGTTATCGACGTTGCCGCCGCTGCGATCGTAGCTGGAAGCCCGATGCGATTCGCGATCGACGATGGTGGCCAGGTCTTCCAATCCGCCGATGGTTTGGCTCAAGGGCAGCCCCAAAAGGATTCCTAGGAATATAGAGCATACATTCATGGCGATCTCCCTTTGTTACGAAGGTGCAAAAATAAACCGCCGGCACCGCATTGGACGGTACCGACGGCATATTGCGCGTTTATTTTCCTTATGCGGGCTTGATGACTTCGTTTTTCGCGTCCCAGGTCATCATCTTCTTTTCGAACCAACTGATATTGCCCATGCGGATGGCGACCAAGCCCTGGTACCCGAGATCGACGGGGCAGACCAGTTCCTTGCCTTCGCGAATGGCGGCATGATGGTTGCGATGATGGGGATCGAAATCTTCACCCACGGTTCTCTTGAAGGTCTCGACCACTTTATGATCGGG
>CAZMVS010000379.1:0-3369 GCA_964569525.1 uncultured Planctomycetales bacterium | reverse complement strand
TTATTCCGGGGTCTCATAGGGGCACTTCTAAGTTCCAAATTGCCAAATATTTGAAACACTTTTTAGGTCCGGTAAAGTTTTCTGTCTTCAGCGACCGATAAAAGCGCCATATCGAGTAATCGGAGTGCATTTGTGGGCGCGTAATGCCCATAGCGAATCAGCTCTTGGAAGGTCGAGATAATCATGAGAACCATCGCCGTCGCCAATCAGAAGGGCGGATGTGGCAAAACCACAGTCAGTATCAACCTCGCCGCCTGCCTCGCGCGGGAAGGACGACGGACCTTACTGGTGGACATGGATCCACAGGGGCATTGTGCGCTGGGTTTGGCTGTTCCGGAGGATCAGATCGAGGTCAGCATTTATGACGTGCTCACCCACCGGAACAGCGGTGACCGGATCGATATCAGCCGGAGTATATGGCAGATAACGGCCAATTTCGACCTGTCGCCCTCGACCACACAGCTGGCGGAGTTCGAGCCGGCGGTGGCCAACGTGAGCGACTGGGAGCAACGGCTGACGGACGCCCTCTCCGAGGTCAGTGATAAATACGATTTCGCCATTATCGACTGCCCGCCGCATATCGGCGTCTTGACGTATAACGCTCTCAATGCAGCCAGCGAGGTCATCATTCCGGTGGATACCGGGTATTTCTCGCTGCAGGGATTGACCAAGCAGCTGGAAACGGTGGAACAATTGCGCAGCCAGCGTGAAAATCCGCTGGAAATCCGGGTGTTGGCCAACTTGTACGACGTGCGAACCAAGCTGGGTCGGGAAATTCTCAATGAATTAAAGAGGAAGTTCGGCTCACTGATGTGCCATACCTTTATCAACTTCAATACCAAGCTGCGGGAAGGCGCCAGTTTCGGCCAGCCGATTACTGAGTATGATCCCGGCAGCATGGGTTTCCGCGACTTTGTTCGTCTGGCCCGGGAATTGATCACCGCCGGTGGCCCGGAAATGGTGGCGACAACCCTGCTGCGGCAGGCGGATGACTTGGCGGAGCGAGCGGAAAAACTGTTGGCCACCTCACGTCCTCTATTCGACAAGGACAACCAGCAGCCACCGTCCACTCCGGAAGAAATCCAGAAGAAAATCGAAAACATTTACGGTCCGCAGCCCACGGATAACGGTGTTGTATTCGTCGTCGAGGCCCCGGAAGCCAACAAAGTTTATCTGGCCGGTGACTTCAATAACTGGACGCCGGAATCCACTCCTATGCAAAAAAATGGGGACAACTGTTTCCGGGCCGAGTTGCCACTGAGTCCGGGTCGTTATTCCTATCGTCTGGTAGTCGATGGCGAGTGGCGGAATGATCCGCATAACGAGCACGTGGAAAGCAACCCCTTCGGCGAACTCAACTCGGTCGTCGAAGTAGGCTGAGCCGGTCTCTCCCTTCTATTAACCCCGATTTCTTTAATGATTGGCTGTCTTATTCCGGCCTGCACGTCGGGCGGGATACGTTTTGTCTTGCCGACGCTTTCCATCGAAGCGATCCATGAGGATGGTAACTCGTTCCCAATCCTCAGGGCGTAATTTTTTCTGCAATATTGCCTTGGCCTGTCGCAATCCCGTCCGCCGAGTCAGGTGGGAAATGACCACGTTCGGCGAATTCACCCGCTCCATAACTTCGGGCAGATCATCGATATGGATGTGCTGTCCCTTGCGGGCCCGCTCCAAGTGGTCAGGATCCACAAAAGTACACTCCATGATCAGCACCTGGGCGTTTCGAACATAATCACGGTCTAGAAAATCGCCCACGGCAGTATCGGCACAATAGGTCACCATGGGGATTTCCATGAGATATTCCACCGTCTCGCCTTGCTTTTTCAAGGCGGCGATCTGCTGGCCGGAATAGGAAGCGTATTGCGGTTTGAGCTTTTTTCGCCGATCCACCAACGCAAAACCTAGTGTCGGTCCGGCGTGACGGACGCGGAAGGGCCGAATCGCCAGGTGATCATGGACGTTAAAGTCCTCCTCGTCGTCCACCCCCACGAACTTGTAGGGAGAGACGTGCCCCTCAATCCGGCCCCAGATTTCCATCAGTTCCTCCAGGACGGGGACCAGACGATGATGAACCAACATGCACCCCGAGGGTGCTCCCTGGAAGTTCCGCTGGGAAAAGTAGTAAGCGATACCGGCGGAGTGGTCCATATGCCCATGGGAAAGGCAGACGTAATCCACATGGACCGCCTCACGTGGGGCCCGACCGATATCAAAAGCCACGTTCATTTCGGGCAGAACCAGGACCGTTTCCTCGCCCGCCAGGCTGAAGCCCTGCAGACGGATGCCATCAATGTTTTTCTCGATTAATCGTGAAGTCATTCGGTTAATATCGCGAAAAGTGGGGTCTTTGCCAAGACCGATGGGCCGAAAATTTTTTGTTCGGGCCTCTATGTTGTGGGCACATTTCCGTTATACTCAATATGCTGGCATACTCGGCCGACAAAGACTGCAGGCCACGAGTTTATATGCAGCTTTTGGGACCTTGATTCACACGAAGCGAGACAACCGCGCCTAACGGCTAAGCGCTTCTCTCTAACGATGCGGTCGAATTTCAAATGCGTTGCCCGTACTGCAAAGAGATTAACGCCGACAAAGTGATCGACTCGCGGTTAAGCGAGGCGGGCGAGGTCATTCGTCGGCGGCGGGTTTGCCAATCCTGTGGAAAACGCTTTACCACCAAGGAGCGCGTAGAACATGAAGTCAAGCTGATGGTGGTCAAAAGCAACGGCGGGCGGGTTCCCTATGAGCGGAATAAAATACTGGGTGGTATCCAGAGGGCCTGTTACAAGCGGCCGGTGGACGAGGCTGCCATGCAACGGATCGTGGACGAGGTGGAAGACACCATCTTCAAACAGCATGACCGGGAGATCAGCAGCCGTAAGATCGGCTCGGTGGTCTGCGACAAGCTACGGGACGTAGACCAGATCGCCTACCTGCGTTTTGCCAGCGTGTATCGTTCCTACGAAGATCTGCACCAACTCATCGAAGAAGCCCAGGAAGTCATGCGCCGCCAGCAATCCCGCACCCCAAATCAGCAGAAGTTGTTTGAGTAAGCTATTTCATTGCCATTAATCCCAAAAATTTCTTGTCATAAAAAATGCGAACAGTATCCAATGTTGATTTAAACAGTCGGGCAAAACAATACGCGCAAGAACAGCGTTCATTGACACGCTCACAACGTCACAAAACACAAAAGTAACTTTAATAGTAAATTTATTCTTTACGGCACCAGGAGGGAATCAGTGTCGCAGGTGGGTTTTTCAGTGCCTTCGTGGCGGAGGAGTTGGCCGGCGCGGTAGATATTGTCCCGGTTAACGCCAACAGTTGGCTGCGTATACCAGCCAAAGTCGCCGGCGGGATAAACCA
>CAZMVS010000378.1:0-10178 GCA_964569525.1 uncultured Planctomycetales bacterium | reverse complement strand
TCCCGACGCCGTCGTCCTCGGCTGTTCCACCGCCGGCATTGATTCGGAATTTATCCGCAACGTCATGCAATGGGGCGGCCGCTTCGACGACCTGACCATTCATCCCTACCGTGCCGCACTGGATGACCTCACCTTTACCCGTGAACTGCGCGAAGTCCGTCAATTGGTCGATGGCCGCGACGTTTGGATCACCGAAATGGGCTTCTCCTCCCAATTAAACCGGGGCGTCAGCGAACGAAAACAGGCCTCGCTGGTCGCCCGTGTTTATCTCTGCGCATTAGCCACTCCCGGCATCCGCAACGTTTCTTGGTACGACTTCCGCAATGACGGCGAGGATCCTTATTACAATGAAACCAATTTCGGCCTTGTCCGCCGGGACTTCCGATTGAAACCCGGATACGCAGCACTCGCCACCTTGGCCCATACCCTCGACAGCTTGGAACCTATCGGCCGACTAAACGTCGGCCCCAAGGCCTATGCCTTCCAATTCACCAACGAAAAACAAAAGGTGATAGCCGTTTGCGCACCGGAAACCGCCCGGCTGTTTACCTTTGAAAGCGAAACACCTGTAAAAATAATCAATGCATTCGGCTCGCCGGTACAACCTGACCGCAAAGAAGGTACTTTCACCATTACGCTGAACGCCGGCTTCCCCGTATATATCTGTGGAAATAAAGAAATGAACCTCAGGCCGCTACCGGCCGCCTACACCATCAAGCTCGAACCAACAACCGCCCACCCCGGCGAAACGATCCAACTCGAGATTCAGCCTTCGATCAATGTGACCAAGTGGGAAATGCCCGCCGACTGGCCGAAGCCTGAATCCCTCGGCCAGGGATCCTACCAAATCAACCTGCCGGATGATCTCCCTGTAGGTGATTTCACCTGGTTCGCGTACGTGGGAGAAGACCCAAGCTACAACCTGCCTCTAAACCTGCGTGTCGAACGTAAATTGATCCGCTTGTAAATATCTATTGCGGCGAGGCGCAACTCACGTCGGCCGTTACATCGGGCCCGCTCATGCAACCCTGGAACAACTCCAGGTCGTCGTCATCCACGTCGCCGTCATAATCCAAGTCGGTATCGCCACAGCCGTCCGCCGGCGGGCCAAGATTGGAACCGGTCAAACAGCTCTGGAAATGCCCGTAGTCCGCCATATCCACGTCTTCATCCTGGTCAAAATCCGCCGGTGCATACATGTTCACCTTCAGCTGGCGGGTCACATCCGTTTGGTTCAAGGCATCGTCGTACAAACTCACCGTAACGTCGTACAGTCCGGGATCCAGACTTGTCGTGTCCCAGTTAAAAGTATAACTATCAGCCGGTCCGGGAATGGCCTCCACGAATTCGCCATCCACCGACAATCGGGCCTGCACCACACCCCGGATTCCGTTATCCGTACCCTCAACCGTAATAACTGCCTGGCCGGCCACTGAGGCCCCGTCCGCAGGGGTAAGCAAAGTTATCACCGGCGGTGTGCTGTCCGCCCGGGAAGTGAACTGAACCGGGGGATGACTGGTCGGAAAATTCCGCCGCACGTCCATCAAACGCTCACCAAATACCCGGATATACGCCGTGTCGCTGGTCCCCAACTCTCGCTGGTTCGCCCAAGCAATGTGGTCAATAAAATGATGACTGTACCCTATCAAAAGGCACTCCACCGCATCGATAGCCACTGAATCCCGGCCCGCCACGATCAAACCCATAAAAGGAATCGGATGATCGTCACCGATCGGCCCGTCCGTATTCCCCACCAATCCGTCCATGACCACGAAATCATTCGGCCGCACTAGGTTCAAATCAACAACTGTGTACTGGCAAATCATGTTGCCGTCAGAAGTCGACGGCGGAACCGGATAAACGTCCCCCGTTACGTTACGCGGAAAATAATCCACGCTATGGGCAATACCCTGCTTCGAATGATCTCCACCTCCACCATGATAAATATCGCCCGGAGCGCAGCCGATCCGGTTCTTCAGCGCCCCGGTCATGCCGGTATTCCAATGATTCTTGATCAAGGGAATGCTGATTAAAACGTCACAATTCAAAATAATGTTCGGCACCCAGTAATGCGTACGAATCACCCCGTTCGGAATATTCACTTCCGTTACTTTGTTGGGATCGAATACATCAATCCCCCCACTGTCATTCAAGTCCATCAATTGAACACCGGTTTCATCGTCGATCATATCCATGTTGCTGTCATAGCCGGAGTCCCGCAACGCATACTTAGTCACCTGCCGGCCATAGATGCCGCCGCCCGTGCCGTCGGCCATGATCACTTCCCCCGCACCGGCCGACTGGCACATGCGCACCACCGCCCGGGCTACCCGCGGATCGGAGGTCACTCCGTCCCCGGGATAAAAACCGGTTTGCACCAGGTTCAACTTGATCACCACCTGGTCACCAGGATCGATCAGGTCATCCAGCCCGCCGGCCAAGCCGACCGCCTCCTGTACCATGCTCTCCACTTCCGCATCACCAACCGGTACGCTGGAAGCATGCACAATCGCAACGTCCGTCTGCTGCGGCGGATTCTCCCGCGGCGGGACATCCGGCCGAATGGGATCGCTCAAAGCGTTGTTGGCCCATTGAATCCCTTCGATCCCGAAAAAGGCTGCCCCGAACAACAAACCCGCAATCACAATCTGCCGCCGGATTACGGCAACCCGGCCAGCCGTATGCGGACATTGTTTTTTTCTAGTAAGGAATAACGCCGGCAGCAAACCGCTCAAAAACGCCCCCACATTGAATATCGCCACCTGCTGACAGGGATAGGCCAACCGTCGCGGCTGACTGCCACTGCGATATAACAACCAGAACAATGAAGCCACCGCCACGGCAACACGATTCCGAACCAGCAAAAACCAGAATCGACGGGCAAGTTCAAGAAATTGACGAAACATATTCATTTTTCCCCTCGATATAATGGATGAGCAGGAGAACGAGCCTATTATCACAAGAATCGTCCCAGCTCCTCTCCCGCTGTAGCATTTTTCAATTTGCCGCCCCCAATAGCAATTCAAAACCGCGCGGGATAGATTCCTTTAAATTCATATTATATCAAATGCCTCTCTCACCTCCAATTCAATAAAATATCCCACACACGAACCGAATATTTGCCTCCCACGTAGCGATTTCCTAGAATCCGGGCACCTGATAGGTCCTAATATTCCCCTGTCCATCATACAAGAGGTGAAAACATGCGTTACATGACAACAACCATTTTTATCGTCCTGGTAATCACCTTGCCGCTCAATCTTTATGCGCAAAGCGGCCCTATCGCCAAAATGGAAAAAGTCCGCTTCGACAAAGTCACCCTGGCCGATCAGTTCTGGCAGCCCCGCCTGAAAACCAATCGCGAGGTCACCCTGGCCCACAACCTCAAACTCTGCGAGGAAACCGGCCGCATCGATAACTTCGCCAAGGCCGCCGGGATGATGGAAGGCGAATACGAAGGGCGATTCTATAACGATTCCGACGTGTACAAGGTCCTCGAAGGAGCCGCCTACATCCTCGGCACACATCCCGATCCCGAACTTGAAACCCGTATAGATAAAATCATCGACAAAATTGCTGCCGCCCAGCAACCCGACGGCTATCTCAATTCTTATTACACCTGTGTCGAGCCCGACCAACGCTGGACCGACTTAAAACGCATGCACGAACTCTATTGCGCCGGACACATGTTCGAAGCCGCCGTTGCTTATCACCAGGCCACCGGCAAAGACAAATTCCTCAACGTCGCCAAAAAATTCGCTGATCATATCAACCATCGCTTCGGGCCTGATAAAAAACTCGGCTATCCCGGCCACGAGGAAATCGAGCTCGCTCTGGTCAAACTCTTCAAAGAAACCGGCGAAAAACGCTATCTCAATTTGGCAAAATACTTCGTCGATGCCCGCAGTAAAGAACACGACCCCAAAGACAAACCCCAGTACTTCCAGATACACAAACCCGTTCTTGAACAAAAAGAGGTCGTTGGCCACGCCGTCCGCGCCATGTACCTCTACGCCGGCACTACCGATATCGCCAATTGGTTCAATCACCAAGGCTACCTGCAAACCATGGAAACCCTCTGGCAAGACGTCGCTTGTCGCAAAATGGCCATCACCGGCGGTGTCGGCGCCCGTCATCATGACGAAGCCTTCGGCAATCCCTACGAATTGCCCAACGACACTTGTTATAACGAAACTTGTGCGGGCATCGGCCTGGCCCTGTGGAACAGCCGGCTACTTAGCCTTCATGCCGACTCACGCTTCGCCAACGTGATCGAGCGCGTCATTTATAATCACA
Source organism: uncultured Planctomycetales bacterium (assembly GCA_964569525.1). Taxonomy (GTDB): domain Bacteria; phylum Planctomycetota; class Phycisphaerae; order UBA1845; family PWPN01; genus JAAYCU01. Next base: position 5,882 of record CAZMVS010000378.1, on the reverse strand, counting down.
TTCTTGGCGCAGTCTCCCTCAGCGGCGATAAAATCTTCTACGTCAATCCGCTGACCAGTGACGGCACCCACCTACGCCAACCCTGGTACACCACCGCCTGCTGTCCTACCAACATCATCCGCTTTCTGCCCCAAGTCCCCAGTCTGGTGTATTCCAAAAATGATACCGGTCTGTGGGTCAACCTGTATGCCCAAAGCGAAGCACAAATTGAATTAAAACCCACCACCCTCGAAATCAATCAGACCACCCGCTACCCGTGGGACGGAAAGGTGTTCATCGCTCTCCGGCCTGAAAAAGAAACCACCTTTGACATCAATTTGCGCATTCCCGGCTGGTGCACAAAAGCGGGCATCAAGATTAACGGCCAACCGGTTAATAATGCCGAAAAAATCAAAGGATACGTGTGCATCCGTCGCAAATGGCAAAAAGGTGACCGCATCGAATTGACCATGCCAATGGAAATCAAACATATCCAGGCCCATCCCCACGCCGATGCACTTCGCGGAAAAATTGCCTTACAGCGCGGCCCGATTGTGTACTGCGTCGAAGCAGCGGATAACAACGGAAAAGCCTTCGATTTATCCCTGCCGCGTAACGCGGAATTGAAAGTCCGCTACCAACCGGATCTTCTCGGCGGCGTGGTTACCATTGAAGGCGATGCTCTGAAATATAAGCAAAGAGATTGGAAAAACACGCTCTATCAATCCGCCGGGCAGGTGGAACCAACCAAAATCAAAGCCATTCCCTACAATGTCTGGGGCAACCGCGAACCCGGCCAAATGACCGTCTGGATTCCAGAACAGGCTGCCGCCGACAAATAAATCTCATCACCGTATACGTCAGACTTCAACAGGCCCGGACATACATAACCCGGGCCTGTTTACGTTGAAAACAGATATTCACAAAAATAATCTGCTTCCATTAAAAATGCTGACATAATTTTTTGCTATTCTTTTTATTTGCCTATCACAATATCTTTTTTTCGAACTAATTGGAATTAATATTGTTACGACAACTTTCGTCAACATGAGGCATATTTCAATTCCAATTTCTTGAATAAATTACAATTATTTACTTGACATTTAAATAGAGTCCGCTAACTTGGACTTAACTGGAGGGGAAAGAAGCAAAACTTTTCTTTAAGAATATTCCCTCCTTAAAAAATGGTCAGTGGACAAGTGCGTACCTTGGTACTTTTAGGGGTATCGGTGGGCGCATTTGTGTGGTATTGCGTGCTGGAAGCGCATTCGCGTGGCCATTTTAACATTTAATAGTTTTGCCATGCGCAGGGGGACGGCCGTCTTCTTTCAACAATATGACGCCCTCCCTTGTAGCGGGGAGGGATTGTGCGCAGATCTCGTGATGAGAAATTTCTTGCGTTAAGGAGCACGACAATGGAGAGGAAGCAAGTATTTGCCTTTGTCTTATGTATTGTTTTGGGACATTCCATAGCTCTCGCCCTAGAGTGGAACTTTGAAGGGACATCGCTCTTTACAACCGATGGAACCCATCATGACAAAGGAAATCGTATGATGCTCAATGATGCGGTTGTCGATGATTTTGGTCGGATTTTCACTACTGCCAACCTGTCTAATAATTATGGTTCCCCCTTTGGTGCAATTACCATTTATGAGCCTGATGGCTCAGGTGGCTGGATCATCACCGACGTTAACCTCGATGCATCAGGGTACCCCGGCGTGGTTACAAAGTTGATCAATGTTGACGGCAAGGTTTACGGCCTGCAAAACTTCTACTGGGTTGAATGGTGGGAATGTGATGAAGACAAATTTTGGGGTAGTGGATCCCCTCCCCCCGGAATGGTGGAAGTATTGAGGCAGGACGACAGGATCATCCGGATCAATTCGGATGGCACGGTGGACGAGATCATCAACAATGGACGAGAGCTTGCCGACCGTATCGTGGACATTACTCCCGGCCATGGCGATGGCAAGATTTACATGACAATGAATGGTGATCTCTCCCGTTATTACTACTTCAAACGAGTCGATCCATCAGGGTCTGTGCCATACATCGTGGAGGATTCACTCCATTCAGGAACTAACGACGGCTGGGGCACCCGCCACAGTCTCCGCGACTTGGTCCCTGCTGGAACATTGGATGACGGCAGTCCCATGTGGATTGCACTCAATTACAATCGCAGTGGTGACTGGCGTGGACCAACTGGCATGGGTTGGGAAAGTGACGATTATCGTCGAATCGCTTCCACCCCCGCCGGCGTTCTAATCGAAGACGACACCAATTGGGGTTGGGAATGGGTGACTGAACTAGCCTACAATAACACTACAAAACAACTGTGGGTCGGTGCTAAAAGTTGGGAGCATTATCAGTGGGCTTGGGACCGCTATGGGACTGCTCCTAGTGTTGATATCATAGGTGGGGCGACCGGCGGCGCGGACACCATCCAGCCGGATCCCGCGGACGTGGCTATTTACAAAACTGCAAAAACCGCGGGGAATTCCCAATGGTCGGCTTTCGACCTGTTTGGTGCGTACTGGGCTGATGTCGTACCCAACCCAATGACCGCGGAAATTCGTTTCCGGATTAACAGTTACAGCACCTCTCCGAATCCCACCTATGCTGCCTATATCATGCGGCTTGGCTTCTATGGCCCGTACGGTGATGCGCCTAATTCGCCGATCGGCATGATTTACTTTGACGGCGACACCGGGCATTTGGAACTCCATCAGCTTAACCTCGTCAGCGAAGCACATACCGCGACGGTGTTAGCGGACCTTGGTGCCGTTTCTACCGGCACATGGTATACGGTGCGGTTAATTCTGGACAACTCCGCGCTGACCGCTAAGTGCTATTTGGATGGTATAGAGAAGTACAACGGCAGCATCGCGGCCTACGGCGACTGGTTCGAAGGCCGATTTGAGTTTGGTTCTGCTATCGACGTGGACGAATGGGCCTTTGGCCACGACAAGGATCTCTATGTTCCCGGTTACGATACCGCATCGGTTGACTTCGATTATGCGGCTGTCGCACCAGGCGTGGCCATGATTCCTCCGGACAACAGCCAGTGGCTCAATGGGCCGGCGACGAAAGGCGGCCTGGCAGGCAGCTTCATGGATGGCCGATGTCAACCTGCCCGGTTTATGAATACCGCCATTACCTGCCGCTTTGATGGTAATCCTAATAATTACGGCTTCTTTACTCACGTAAATACTAACAATCGCTATGTGGGACCGGAAGCTTGGAGTACCTGGCATCAAAATGCAAGTTTCCCTGTAGAATCAAACCAACCGAACGGCGGTCATTATTGGTGTAGCGCGCTGTCGGTCAATCCCAAAGATGGATCAGCCTATATGTCATGGAGTGGGGAAAATGGTTCAGAATACGGTACATATTACCGCGGTCCCGGTGAATGGGGACCGGTTGGCAACGTATACCGCATGAGTCGAGAATCGGATACGCCTGAAGACGAAGACCTGGCGAGCAATAATCTCGGCACCCCGCAGACCGGGCATATCGATCCGGCTAAGGTGGATAATCGATCACACGTAGAAGACATCGTTTTCAACGGAGATAAGGTTTATGCCCTGGTGGTTGATGTGGAAGCTGGCGAGTACAACCTGTTTTCCGCGGATAACCCGGCCCCGGGCAGCATCGTCTCCGCCGTAGCCCGTAAACAACATGGCCAGGCAGGCGAATTTGACATCGATATTCTGCAAGCAGGTAGCACAGATCCGCGTGTTGGTGGGCCGGACACCATTGTTGTAACTTTTGATTCAATGATCGAACCCGCCGACGGTGAACTGACTATCGGTGATGAGGTTTCTCTTTCCAATGGCACAATCAGCAATATAGAGAGCGACCTCAATACCCTCTATATCCATACCAATAATGATTTTGTAGAAGATGCCTGCCTCACTGTGACCATCCAGGGTTTGCAAGTTCCTGATTATCCTGAATGGACAATTCCAACCCAATCCGTCACCACTGCATTGATCCCCGGCGATGCGTACGAAGACGAGGCGGTTAATGTTGTGGATATCGCCCGCATCAAAATGCTCAGCGGCGAGGCAGTCAACGTAAATAATTATCGTCATGACCTGAATGCAGACGGTGCAATCAGTGTAACCGACGTCATTTGGGGTAAATATAACTCCGGCGATGGCGTGCAATGTCCCGGCAATTAATCTACCGGTTCATAAAAAATCATAAAAGGGAAAGGAGCATAAAAATGACAAGAACCCTTATAGCAATATTAGCGATCACTTTGGCAATTACTCCGTTCGCCCAGGCAGTGGTGCTGGAGATAAATGATGGAAACGCGGACAATGACGGAAAACCTTTCGAAACTTTCGTTCCCCAAGGCCAGGAATTTCAAATTGATGTCGTGATGCATAATGACGGACCTGAAGATGTACTGGGCTTAAGCGTCTGGCTGGAGGAAGCCTCCAGTGCCGGCTTCACGATTAAAAACCGTACCGTCAATACCACCGTATATGACGAATGGATGGCCGTCGATCCGGTAACCGGCGAGATGCTCAGCCCGGTCAATGACCAGGACCTCGGCATGTTCGATAGTTCTAACATGGGCATTCCCGGCCCGTTTACGCAAAACCTGATGACCATTGTGCTGGATACCGATGGCGTTGCGCCCGGTACTTATACCATCAACACCGCTGGGACCGGCGTTCCCGGCTCCTCCGTCTGGATGGACTCCGACTTACTGCCCCAGGACTTTGACCAGCACGGGTCCTACACGGTCACGGTACCCGAGCCTTCCACGATAATGCTGCTCATGCTACTTTGTGGTCTGTTCATATATAAAAGATAACCACCAACAGCCCGGGGCATTCAGCTCCGGGCTTTTTTTATACCCCCAGGTATTTTCTTGACGAACGCAATGACGCGAGTATACCTTTTCCTTGGTGAACAATTGGTCAATTGGACGCAAATCACAAAGGCAGGGTACCGAATGAGCATTGACGATCAATTAGCCCAGCGTTTCGTCTGCACCAATTGTGGCTACACGGAAATGTATAACCCTAAAATATTCGAACAGACCTCCCATGCCGCAAATGTTCTTGATGTACTCTTTGGCGGATAAAGAGCACTGTAAAACCAGAGCACATAGAATATTTACAATCCGGCGCAAAACGAACAACTTTTGCCAATCGGATATTCGCTATGCCAAAAAAATTGACATGATTTATACGATGGCTCTGCGCTGAATATTTGTCACCTTTTCTATTTGCCACCTCTCCCCATAAACAAATGACAAAACGGCCATAGTTATAACATCAGCCTCGTACACCATTTATAACTTACCCCACTATCTCACGCCCTTTGCTACAATGTTATACATCGCATAATGCGTTCCTAATGGGATCCAATAAAAAATAAGTGGCTTACATTACCTGAATCCAGTAAATTAAGAATATATACTCCATTTCTTTGCCAACTCGTCGAGAGGAGAGACACCATGAATCGGCTAATTCTATCCAAATTATTTTTTACCCTTTGCCTAAGCTGCATCACAACCATAGTACTATTTCCCCCCGGTTGCGGCTCAAATCCTCTCGATGACGGGGGACAGGAAAATGGGGAAACCGGCAACGGCGAAGACCAATCCGACCCTGATCAAAACAATGACGATTCATCAGACGACCAAACAAATACAGATGATACAGATGGAGATTCCGACACGGACATTTCCGACCAGGTCAGAGTTCTGGAAGACAACATCTCTTACGAATTGACCGCCGAAAACGAAGTTGAATTAGCCGGCAGCGAGATTCCGGATTTGCATCCCGGAAATGTTATCGTTAGTGAAGCTAACGGTGGTTTGTTGACTCGTGTCCTTGCCATTGAACAACAAGGCGATACCGTCATCGTGGAAACTGAGCCCG
>CAZMVS010000377.1:0-2410 GCA_964569525.1 uncultured Planctomycetales bacterium | reverse complement strand
GTCAGCCAATGCCGCGCTCTCTCAACAGACTCAAACCTGCCCGTTTATCGGCACCGGCTGATGGCGACTTAAGCATCTCGCACGTAATACATGTTATGTGAAAATACATCGAATCAATGTAGAAAGATCAGTCAACATAAGAAGGAAAGCAAAAATTGGATAATCGAAAAGGCGTTATGCAAACCACATTATCCACCAAATTATTCAATTCCAGATAAAGTGATTTTATGGAATCATTGATCCTATTAGTAAACACGTACGAAAGATATCCCTCACCCCGCCGGCACTTCCGCCCCGGCATGATCCAAACCCAGTTCGCGATATTTTTTATTCAACGTGTTGCGGTTGATGCCTAAAAAGTCGGCAGCTTTGATCTTGGTCCCGTCGCTACGTTTCAAAGCTTCTTCAATCAAGGCCCGCTCCATCACCTGCGTCATGCACGACCAGACCGAGCCTTCCTGGCCGGCCTCCGCTTCCTGAATGCCCCAGTCCACCAACTGCTTCACCAATTCGTCCGGCGAATCCGCCTTCATGGCCGGCCGCTCCTGCTCGGCAAACACCCGAATCGCCGTGGGCAAAAGGTCCGCCGTGAAATCCTCACTTTCCGCCAACACCACCGCCCGCTCGATGGTATTCTCCAACTCGCGCACGTTCCCCGGCCAAGGGTAACGCATCAACAAATTCAACACATCCCGGCTCATCCGCCGCAGGTTCCGCTCGTTCTCCGCGTTAAACTTGTCCAGAAACAAATCGATCAGCTGCGGGATGTCCTCCCGCCGTTCCCGCAACGGCGGCAACCGAAGCGCCACCACGTTCAAACGATAATACAAATCCTCGCGAAACCGCTTGGCACGTACCTCTTCCTCCAAATTAAGATTGGAGGCCGCCACGATACGCACGTCCGTCGAACGCGTTCGATAATCCCCCACCCGCTCGAATTCCCGCTCCTGCAAAACACGCAACAATTTCACCTGTAACGCCATGTCCATGGTGGCGATTTCATCCAGAAACAACGTCCCCCCGTTGGCCGCTTCAAAACGACCGGTCTTGTCCATAATTGCCCCGGTAAAGGCCCCTTTCACGTGGCCGAACAATTCGCTTTCCAGCAGATGGCCCGCCAAGGCCCCGCAGTTCACCCGAATAAAAGGCTTCTCCGCCCGGTCACTGTTATAATGAATCGCCTTGGCAATCATCTCCTTGCCCGTCCCTGTCTCCCCGGCAATCAATACCGTTGCCCGCGTGCGGGCCACCTGTTCTATAGTACGAAATACCTCCAGCATGACCGGCGAAGAGCCTACGATATTGTGAAACAGATACCGCTTGTGCATCACCTTGCGCAGCTCCGCCAACTCGTCCACCAGCTCTTCCTTCTCTTTGTGCACCAGCCCGTTGATACGCACCGCTTGGGAAATCATGGCCGCCACGATAGTCAGAATCTCCACGTCCTCATCCAGACGCGGCTGGTCCACGAAAGGCTTATCTACACTCAGTACGCCGATAGTCTGATTCCCGCTGGTAATGGGCAGGCAAATGAAACTGTAAGGCTGATTATGATTTTTCCGCGAACGGGTCCGCCCCAAGTAATCCGGCTCTCTACGAACATCCGGGATCACCTTGGGTTCTCCGGATTCAAATACCGTTCCGGTCACACCCTCACCAATGGCATATGTGCCTCGGTTCTGCTCTTCCACGGTCAAGCCATGGGCAATTTCTATACGTAATTGATCCGTAGCATTATCCAGAATCACCAACCGGGACGTCTCGATCCCCAACTCGCTTTCCAATACCCGCATCACCCGGTCAAAAACCTGCTTCAACTTCAGGGATCCGCCCATGATCTGACTAATCTCTCGCAATACATTCAGGGCCATTCTGCTAAACCTCGCATCAAGATGCTGAAAATTGCCGCATAAACAGGCTCCGCTGCCTTGTATCTATGCAACTATTATAAGCCTCATTTTTTGTACCAGAAGCACAAACACCCCTCCACCGGCCATAAAATGAACTAATTTTAACGTGTAGAAATACTATTTATGACAAGAGTAAAAACAAGAGATGTAATTTGCATAATCAGTAAGCAATTTCCTGAAAAATGCGTATTAATTAAACAAACAGGCACGAAAAGCCCAAGAAAAACCTCAATTCGCCCCCACCAAGTCATTTTCCGGAGCGTCGCTGGGTTCTTGATTTGCCACCGGGGACATATCCATTGCACTTCGCTGACCAGCCCGTCGGCGTCTTCCACTGAGAACGGCCACGTTGCCGGCCCCCACAATCTCCTCCATCGCCCGGCAAAACTCCTCACACGGCCGCACTCCCGGCCGACCGTTGACCCGGATGGTTACCTGGAGATTCTGCTGCGTGAGCAGTTCGAGGTACACTGGCCGATCCCCGTTATATTGATCAAACA
>CAZMVS010000376.1:0-4929 GCA_964569525.1 uncultured Planctomycetales bacterium | reverse complement strand
ACGTTGAAATCCTCTCGAAAAAGCATTTTTACAAAAGCCTCCATTACGTCGAATCCAGTAATCCGTTTGATAAGATGATGCTTGGAACCGCCAGCGGTTCGGGCTCCAAACTCGAGCACTCGAAGGCCATTGAAACCCCGAATCATTTGCACAATCATCGGCCCGATTGTTAGATGGAAACCATCTGCAATTCGCTGAATAATATCAGCGATTCTGGATTTCTCATTCTCTTCGAGATCGGCGGGATATCGGCTACGAAGAATTGGAAAGCCGCGCGATACCGCCCGCTTTTCTGAGGACGTAATCAACAAGACGTGAGCGATACCTTTGTGTACAAAAACATCAATTGAAAGTTCCTCCCCTTCAACATACTCTTCGACAACTACACTTCTAGAACGACTGATGTTTCGTCCTGCAATAAAAGCTTCCTTTACAGAATTGAGATCATCAGCGCGTGTTACGCCGAGCGATCCATTGCTGTCGGCTGGCTTAACAACGACAGGAAGGGAAAAATCTACATTGCCGAAATCAGAAAAATCAGTTAGATGTGCATGGCGTGGCGAGGGAATCTCCAATTGATTAAACCGCCTCTTCATCAGAATCTTATTCGTGACTTCGCGCGCTTTATCTTCTGAAAGATAGAACGGAAGGCCTAAATGCTCACTCACAATCGCTGCGGTTAGTAGAGCTTGATCGATACAGGCTGTAACAATCATGTCTGGCATTTCCTTCTCGGCAACATTATGCACGGCATGTATGTCGAGCGTACTGACTTTATAGTGGCGAGTAGCGAAGGGCTTTGCGACTGGATTATCGTAATAATCAATCAAAACAATTTCAGAACAACGTGGCCTTAGACGCTCCATGAGCGTAATCTGGTCTGATCCGCCACCTAGAACGATAATTTTCATAACATGCTTAGTATATCTGGTTGCTGTGACGCCGGGATATGTGGAGGTGGTCGATATCGGCTGGCGATAGCTCAGTCTGCTAGCGGACCGATAGGCAGTGGTCGGGCGTGTTGCCGCGGTCGGACATGGTGGGCGGGCGCAGCCAAATAGCTGATGGAGCGAGAGTGATCGCGAAGTTACTTTCAGCAGAGTGCTGCGCGAAGTCAAATCCGACAATGATCTAATCTGTAGAAACCCCGCGATTCTTCGGAACTCATTCTCACCTTACTTTCAGTAGAGAAGTTGGCAAATGCATCTTACCGCGCAATTCCAAATAGAACCGTCTCTTCATTATGAATAGTAAAGTGGCGGAGATAAAATTGGTATCCGAGATTCAGGCCATCAACAAATCGAGGAATCTCCCAAAAATCCCGGAATGAATGGTAAACGGAAATGGCCAGTCTTGGCCGGAATTGCCTGATCGTCTGGGTTGCACCGTGAAGGGCCGCAAGTTCAGCACCTTCGATGTCCATTTTAATAAAATCCACTTTGGGAAGTCTCTGCGCGTTTACCAAATCGTCAATGGCAGCAGTTTTCACCGCCGCAGCAGTGGCGCTCGCCTTCGAGCCGTTCTCGTCCGGGCTAATTCGCGCACCGGGGCCGAGGCCGAACGAAGTGACCCGCTTGTTACTTTGCGACCAGAGGGCGAACGGGAAAATCTCGATGCGGGATTTCAGATCGGGGTTCAGGTCGAGGTTTTTTTGCATAACATCGAGATTGTCCGGCGAAAACTCAAATGCTGCAACACGCCCTGTCGGCCCGGCGAGATGGGCAAAATACAGGGCGGTGTCTCCGTAGCAGGACCCGCCATCGACAACGACGTCCCCCGGCTGAACCTCAATTGTCGTATCGCCCGCTGTGCAACGATATTGTTGCTCAATGAACTGGCTGACAATGGACCCTGGTTTGGCATAAACCCGGATGGGGTAGCCTATGGTCTCCAACTTCCTGATTTCCAAAACGCGGCCAAGAAAGTTTGTTGAAAGCGTCTCGCCCTGCAGTGGAAGTGATTTAGCCTTATCAAGATTGTTCCAGTGCTCGGGGTTGTTAAGGGGAAGCTTGATCTTTCTCGGGCCCAAGGCCCGGTAGGCCGTGAGTTGGGCGAGGAGGTCTTTCGACTCTACGTCGGCAAGGCGATCGGCGATCCAGTTCAACTCGGAAAGATGCGGGAAAACGAACCGGATGGCACGGAAAAGGGTTACCAGCCTGCTGCTTCTGGCAATGTTTAGCAGGACTGACTTGACCCCCGGATGCACCGGGTCTGCTTTCCCATAGCGGTCAATATCGAAGTTGTCCTCAAAAACGGGATTTTGCGCGATGACTCGCGAGACAACTTTCCAATATTTGGAAGTGAATGTTCTCATTGATATTTGTCTGGCTGAAATGTGAATAATGTGGGCCTGGATTGTGCGGGTCAACCGCCAAGGGAGTTGAGGACAATCCGGCAGATGGCTGCAATCATAGGTTCTGTGACTGTTTGTCCGGTCGGCAAAACGATAATTCGCCGTCCGGTTGCCTCGGTTGCCGGCAGGTGTTTTCCGGCATCGGGCTGCAATGTTCTGTAGGGTTCCATTTTGTGGCACCCGGGCCAGAAGTATTTTCTGGCGATCACATTGTTTGCATGGAGGGTCGCCACGATCCGGTCGCGAAGCATGGGTTGGGTGTACGGTGCAAGGCAGGCTACGATATACTGGAAGTTGTTGCGCTCCCGCTCGTCGTAGGCCAGAAGTCCAATATCCTTGTTGCCATCGAGACGCTGCCTGTAGGCATGGTAATTCCTTTGGTTTACCTCGAGGATTTCCGGCATGGCCTCGATGGAAGTTAGGCCCATGGCGGCGCAAACCTCGGTCATCTTTCCATTCACCCCAAGGTAAATAACATTATCAAAACCCTTGAAGCCAAAATTCCGCATCAGGCGCATCTTTTCAGCCAATTCGCAGTCGTTGGTGACAACAGCTCCCCCTTCAAAACAATTGAGAAACTTGGTTGCATGGAAGCTGAAAACCTCGCAAGCACCAAAATTTCCGATCATTTTTCGATTGTGTGAGCAGGCAAACGCATGGGATGCGTCGTACATCAGCTTGAGCCCGTGCTTGCTTGCAATCGCTTGAAGCGCCTCCGTATCGCATGCCCGACCCCACAGGTGCACCCCAACAATGCCAGTTGTCTTTGGGGTAACAAGGCTCTCCACGCTGGATGGATCCAAGGAATGGGTCTTGGGATCAATATCCGCAAAAACCGGCGTGATTCCCTGCCACTGGAGGGCGTGGGCGGTCGCAATAAACGTAAAAGAGGGAATGATTACCTCCCCCTCCAGCCCCACCGCCCGTGATGCAATCTCGAGGGCGACCGTCGCATTGGACATCGCAACACAGTGCTTTACCCCGAGGAGTGACGCAATCCGCTCCTCGAACTCTCGGATCACCGGGCCGTGATTTGTCAGCCATCGCCGATCTAAAATTCCGTCAAATCTGTCCATCAGAGCCCTGCGGTCTCCAATATTCGGCCTCCCGACGTAGAGGGGCTCGGGAAAAGCTGGCTTTTGATTGGATGTCATCGAAATACAGAAATAGTTCTCTTGATTAGCATATGTAAAATTGGAAGTAAAGCGACGATCGTGACAAGAGCGAAAATCCCACTGTTCAGTGGCAATGTTCCGCGACGACAGCCAACTCATCCCCTAGACGACCCCGGGATGCAAGCAGAAACGGCTGGGAAATCATGTTTGCCACACGGTTTTTCGTCGTTGGGTTGCGCCATTGAAAATACTCCGCGCTTGCGATTTTAAGGGAGTACCTTCCAAGAATCTGTTTGAGGGTTGATTCACTGAAGTAGTAGCAATGATCTTGATGGACGTTTTCAATCCCGAGGCAAAGCATTCCAAGGAAACGTTTTATCGAGAATGCTGATGGAGTGGTAACCAAGAGTCTTCCATCGCTCGAAAGGCATGATGCCAAGGACTTCAGAAAATTCCCAAGATTGGACACGTGCTCAATAACATCCGCTGCGAGCACAACATCAAACATTCGAGATCCCAGGGCATTGGAGCCTTTGAGCTCTTCAACATTGCACGCAATAAACTCGGAAGAAGGCATTGTTTCCCTCATCAGAGCAATTCCTTCCATGTCTTGATCAACACCCACGCAATCACAAACCTTGACCAGATCACTATGGAGAAGACCTCCCTCCTGAATCCGCTTCTTTGTGATCGGCCAATCCGTGCACCCAATATGCAAAACAGTCTTGCCAGAACATTGATCCAATATCCATTTGTTACGATTTTTTATCATGAGTTTTCTTTCGCTGCTGAGCCCGATGGGATCGGTCATTTGTTCATGTTGTTGACTTGTTAACCATGGAGAGCGGCTGCGCCGCAATTTGGAATTTTGGATTTTGGTTCACTGGTGTCCGGATAACTGGCAGGTGAAAATGCGGAAGAACGACAAAATAAGCGACTTGTGCAAAAAAATGGATGTGAGGGATTTGAATTCCGCAGGGGCTTCTGCCAGCCTTTGCGAGCATGAACTCTGGTTCAATGGCCATTTGCGTATCAAGCATTACTTCGGCACGAGCCCCAATGCCGTAACGACTCAGATCTGGATCGCCGTGGGCGTTAGCCTCATGGGGGCCATCATTCACAAGCAGCTGAAACCGCCGGGAACTTTCCTCAGAGCTTTGCAAGTCTTGAGCATTCACCCGCTTGAGAAAGACTCCCTCCATCAGCTCCTTATAGAATCAGACAACAGAAGCTTCAATTCCCTGGATACCAACCAGTTGACACTGATAGACCTATAACCGGACACTCGTAAAAATCATTCTATCCAGTTGACAACTGCTCCCTCTTGCGATGCGCCAGGCAGAAGGCAATCAACTTCTGGTTGTGGGCATCTCTTGCCGGATCGTCTTGCTTCATGCAAGCGGCTCATAATTTTCACCGCTGACTTCATCCGATGGTATTGCATGTGCTTTTCCCGTATGA
>CAZMVS010000375.1:0-2367 GCA_964569525.1 uncultured Planctomycetales bacterium | reverse complement strand
CACTTACCCGGTAATAATACGTCGTTGCTTCACTTAATCCCGAATCAGTAAACGTCTTCTTGGTCGTTGTCCCATCCGGGTCAACAACCGCTATTTGTTCGTAGCGTTGGTCTGAAATTTTCTTGCGCTCAATTTTGTACCCCGACCTGCCTTTGGCACTGTCCTGCCATGAAATGCTGACTTGGCTTTGGGAGAGGGCCCTCAGAACCAGATCCGTTGGGGCGGTTGGACACGTTGTAATACCGGCTTCCGTGCAGGGGGAGGAATCGGCGTCGCTGTTGTTATACGCCTTGATCTGGTAGTAATAGACGGTTGCTTCGTCAAGAGCTGAATCGATGAATGTCTCGACATCCGCATCAACAACGGCTATTTCTTCATAGGTTCCATCTTGTCCTTTCTTGCGCTCGATGCGATAACCCGACTCCCCGTTGGAATTGTCCGTCCATTCGAGACGAACTTGGCTGTCTGGAAGTGCTTCAACCGTCAGGTCGCTGGGTGCTCTCGGTAAGGTCACGGCAATGGCACGGTTGCTCCTGGAGGAATTGCCAAGGGTGTTATACGCGAGTATTTTGTAAGCATAAGCGGTTGCTTCGTTCAACCCGATGTTGCTATAGGTAACGACATTGGCGTCTACCACCGCTATTTGCTCATAGGCTGGATCTGATTTCGTTCTACGTCCGAGAATAAACCCCAATTCATCCGAGGAATTGTCCGTCCAGGTAAGGGTGATTTCGGTTTCCGAGACAGCCGTTGCCTCAAGGTCACTGGGCGCTTCCGGGGCGGATATGCTGCCGATGAAGTGGCCGAAACTGGCGGGCCCGTTTTCAGATTCCAGGATCGTCGCCACATGGTAGTCGGATGTGTGGATAATGGATACCGAGCCGTGATCTGTCCCGCGTCCCTTATTGGTCACGAATATCTCGGCGCCATCCGGGGTGACGGCAATCCCTAATGGGGCCGTGCCCACCTCTATCTCCTGGATGACTTTATAGTCGCCCACGTGTTCTGAGGTCTGGATGACAGATACCGTGTCATCTCTGTGATTGGCCACGTAGATAAATTGGCCGTCAGGCGATACCGCCACGCCGATAGGACATCCTCCCACCTGGATCCGACTGGAATAGGGTCCAAAGACCTCTTTTTTTTCTATCGTGTCAATCACAGAAAGGGTGTCGTTGCCGGAATTGGTCACATATACGTGGTGCCCGTCAGGGGCGACGGCAATGCCAATGGATCCGATGCCGAGATTTACCGGCTCCGGCCACGCCTCGGTTCCATCAGACGCGGCCACGGCGTACAAGGATCCTTCATTCCTGCAATTAGGTGGTAGGTTCGAGCATCCAGTGTTGACGACGTAGACATGGCTGCTGTCGGGAGATACGGCGACGCCCGCAGGATAGCCGCCCAAGCTGATGGGTGTGTCGAGAGCGGTTGACGAATCTGTGGCGTCAATGACATGCATGTTCCCGCTTTCAAAGTTTGTGACGTAGACAAATTGCCCATTCGGGGCGACGGCAATGCCCAATGGTTTGCTGCCCACATCGATTGTAACAATCGATTGGTTTCCAAAAGGATCCAGAACGTAAACAGCATCTTTTGATGGGTTTGTCACGTATGTGTAGCCGTCGGGAGTGATGGCCACGCCAAAGGCCCAACCTTCTAGTGTGTGTGTGTCCGGAAATAGTCCTTCCGTTTCAAAGATGGTAAGATCTTCCGCCCGAATGGTGGTAAGAACTTGGCTGTCGTCCTGGGCAATCACGGCATGGACGGATGCCTCACACAGGCCGGCTAGAGGGATCAGACAAAGGCAAAACAAAACAGCCGAAAAGGCAACACATACTTTTTTCATGATTATCTCCATATGTATCAGGCTCAAATCAGACCAATAGCGCTGCGTGTCGGCTGTTACCGGAGCAAGAAGCGTGCGAAACCTGGAAAGATCAAGAAATCTTGTTGATTATCAGGTGCTTGGGCAGCGCCTGCGGCTAACCGAAGTCCGGATGTCGGCTTTTTTTCGGCTTCAAAATGGAAAATAATTTCTTTTTTTAGGGCCAAGATATTGGGAAGAAAGGAAAACAAATACCATTTTTTAGATGAATTGGTCCCAAGCAAAAAGAGTCCGGACCAATCGAGATGCGGCGTAACAGTGCACATCCGAGATTCGAGGGAAAAAGAGGGGCCGGTAAATACTGTAAATGAGGGGTAAACCTCTTCCGCACAAATCGGCGCGACGGCGACACGACCGGCGGGCTTTTCCTTGGCGCCTTTGCGCGAGAATGGATCGTATTTAGACCAATGACCCGTAGGGCGAGGGGTTTATCCCCTCCCGGAAAGGCATTTTGTTGGGTCTCGCAAGCTCGACCCAAC
>CAZMVS010000374.1:0-7317 GCA_964569525.1 uncultured Planctomycetales bacterium | reverse complement strand
CAATATAATCAGCAGCCACTACCGCCCCTGGTTGACCTCTGCGAGCAAGCCCTGTTTCCATCCAGCTGGATCTGGGAAAATGGCGAGCAACCGTTCCGTATTGTCAAGGTTCAATGCACTCAAGGTACGTTGGTTCTGACCATAGAGCCGTTGGGCGAGGCTCAGGCCGGCTCACAACCGAATTCCCAGGCCGATCCGCCCTCCCGACCATTCGACTGGGATCGTTTCCTCAAATAAAACCCACCCTGCAGGTTTTTGCCTTGCAGAGCGAAAATCCAGGTATTTGGCTTTTCGGCTCGCCAAATGTACGTTCCCTCGTCGAGCCGGGTCACACGCCCCCGACCGTCGGAAATAGGCCCCTGGTAGGTAAGATACACGGGGCGATGGTCGGCAAGTCGCCGAGCGGGGATGACCTGCGGCGAATGATCGACCTTCATCAGGGTCATGGGATTCTGCTCCAACCGCCAAGTCAACAGACCCTGCCCGGCTTCCAACAACAGGTCCCAGTGTTCTTCTACCTGAGTATGGTGGACCAACAGAACGTATTGTCCGCGGGGCATCAACATACTTTGATTATAAACTTTTCTCTTGCTATACCCAGGTAACGTGGATAGTATGCTGTTTCAAGGATGATCCCGCCTTCTGATCATGGAGGAAAAACCATGTGCGCGCTAAACAAACTTACCCGAGCTTCGTCGATCCGTTTGTTTTTCCTCTCGGCAGGGCTGGTTGCTTTTATAGCCGGCTGTGGGCCGAGCACAAAAGACCTACGCCAGATGGGTATCCGGCAATATCGAGATCGCCAGCATATCGAATCGATGGCGCTCCTACGTCAAGTGCTGGAAGAAGACCCGGACGATGCACAGGCTAACTATTACATGGGCCTGAACTATCGTCGCTGGGCGGAAAGGCAGCTGCGTGAAGGAGATACCACCGGCGCAATTGAAGAACTGGACACAGCCATCATGTATTTCACCCAAGCCATCAAGAGTTGGCCGAATTACATGGCCGCCATCTCCGCCAAGAATGAAACCTTGGAGACACGAGGTAAATACGAGGAGGCCATTCATGTATCCAAACGGGCGACCAAGGTCAATCGCGGCGAGTATGAACATTTTGTTGTTTTGGGCAACGAATATCGTGAGCGTGGAGATTACGACAACGCCTTGCGATGCTATAAAACTTCTTTAGCCATTCAAGAAAATGCGGAGGCCTATGCGGCCTTGGGCAAACTATATACCCAAGTAGGCAATCGTGATTTAGCCATTGACGCATATCGTCGGGCCTACGAGATGGACCCGACCAAACAGCAGGTGGCCCAAGCCCTGGACAAGCTGGCTTCTGACTCAGGCGCCTACCAGGCCAGCGACGGCACCCCTTTGCATTGACAATCACCGGGGATTTGATGATAAACATAGTTGTTGTCCGGGCCAAGATTCCCTTAACATGTAGTCAATGCCGCTGAAACGGCGGCAAGAGTGGTTTTCATGTCGGCAGCTTTTTTGATTACCGCTACAATATATTAAAATGGAAAAAGTCGATTAAATTGAATTCAACTTTGCGGAGTAGATCATGAGTGATCCAAAAGAAGAAAAACCGAAAATTTTCGTTGATTCGGACTGGAAGGAAGAAGCCCAGCGGGAGAGGGAAAAAGCTGACCAGCAGGCCCGCGAGGCGGCCGACCAGCAGCAATTACCCAGTGCCTCTTTCGTGGAAATATTGCAGATGATTGTCGTGCAGGCCAGCATAGGGCTGGGTGGCTACCAGGATCCCCAGAGCGGGCAGAATATCCCCCCCAATCTGGAAGTGGCCAAGCATTACATCGATTTGCTGGAGCTACTGCAAACCAAAACTCAGGGCAATCTCGAAGACAATGAAAAGAAAGCGCTGGAGCAAATTCTGCATGAACTTCGGATGGCCTTTGTGCAGGTCACCCAAGGTGGCGGCCAGGCGGGCGCTCCCGGGGAAACCGGCGGCTCCCCGCAAAGTCCCGATCAATAAACAAATTATCAATGTTTTGACTGATCAATGATTCCCATTGCAACCGACACCTCGATTCGGCGGACACCGTATGTGAATTACGCGCTGATCGCCGTTAATGTATTTATTTTCGCCATGGATTTTCTATTCGGCGGGTCCATGGCTCAACGTTCTGAGATCGGGCACTTAATTGACTTGGGCGTCCTGCACGCCGATTTGCCGGCCCTGTACCAATTCATCACTTACCAGTTTTTGCATGGCGGAACTATGCACCTGCTGGGCAACATGCTCTTTTTGTATGTCTTCGGAAACCCGGTCAATGCCAAGATGGGCGACGGTCCTTACCTGTTTTTCTATTTGGCCTGCGGGGTTTTTGCCGCTTTCGGCTTCGCCTTGTTCAACACCAGCCCGATCGTGGGGGCTTCCGGATCGATCGCCGGCATTACAACGGCTTATCTTGCCTTGTTCCCCCGCAGCCATGTGACAGTGCTTTATTGGTTTTACATCATCGGAACTTTTGAAATACCCAGCATGCTGTTGATCACGTTCAAGATGATCCTCTGGGACAACATTATTATGCCGGGCTACGTATGGCAGGGGCAAACAAATGTCGCCTACGGAGCTCACCTGGCCGGCTATGCTTTCGGGTTTGCGGCCATTATCCTCATGTTGATTTTGCGATTTCTGCCCCGCGATCAGTTCGACATCGTGGCGGTCACGCGGCGATGGCTGCAGCGGCGAAGTATGCGCTCCGTCATGTCGGATCCCGGCGCGCAGGCCCGGGCTCAATATGGTCGGGTAGCCCGGCCGATCTCGGTCAAAGACGTAAACACGCGATCAACAAACGCGGGCCAGGATGACCGTGTCACTCAACTCCGGCTGCAAGTCAATCAATTACTGGCCCAAAATGCCCGGGACGAGGCGGCCAATGCGTACGCCCAATTGATGGAAATTGATCCCTCGCAGGTCCTGCCACGGGTACAGCAACTGGAAATTGCCAATCAGCTCTATACCCAGCATCGGATCCCTCAGGCGGCGGCATCCTACGAAAAATTCCTCAGTCAATATCCCCATGCCCCCGAGAGTAATGAGGTTAAGCTGCTTTTAGGTATTATCTACACCCGCGATTTACAGCAATATGAGGTGGGAGCAGCTCATTTACGCCAAGTGCTCGACACGCTCACTGACGACAAGCGTCTGCAACAATGTCGCCACTGGCTCAGCGTAGCCAGCCAAGCCCTGGGACGCTCGGAACCGGAAGTGTAATTCCTCAATTCTGAAAATTATTTCCCCCTCAGAAAGGTATCCCCATAGCAAACTTGACGCCATCCCCCCTGCCGGTCATTATCCTGTAATGCGTTGATTGGTAAAGTATTCAGGTTCTAATTGAGCAGTCGGCTGGACAGGCATGAACGAAACAAACCAAACACCAGACAATTCACAGTTACCCGAACGGATCGTTCAGGTTGATACGCCCCCGCGTCCTTACCCGGTCATCATCGGGCCGGGCGTGCTGGGCACCTTGGGCACTCGGTTGGCAGAACAATTCACCGCTCGCCGAGCCATGATCGTCACCGATGAAAACGTGGGTCCGTTGTACGCCCCGCCGGTGCTGATGGCCTTACAGAAGGAAGGCTTCACTACGCATTTGGAAACGGTACCCGCCGGTGACAGTACCAAATGTCTGGCCATGTTATCCACGTTGTATGATTCAGCAGCCAAGGCGGGAATTGACCGCAGTTGCCCCGTCATCGCCCTTGGCGGTGGAGTGATCGGCGACTTGACGGGTTTCCTGGCAGCCACCTGGATGCGCGGGGTGCCCTTTATCCAATGCGCGACTACCATCGAAGCGGACGTTGACGCCAGCGTGGGTGGCAAAACCGCCGTCAATCACCCCAGCGGCAAAAACATGATCGGATCCTTCTATCAGCCCCGCATGGTGTTGATCGATACCATAACCCTCAAGACGCTCAGCGAGAGAGATTTTCGGGCCGGTTTGGCCGAGAGCGTCAAGCATGCCGTCATACGCGACCATGACTTCTTCACCTGGCATGAGAAAGAGGCGGAAGAAATTGTTTCCTGCAATCTGGAAGCATTGGGGGCCTTGATCGAGCGAAACGTACAGATCAAGGCGGACGTGGTCGCCCAAGACGAGAGAGAAGAGACCGGTATACGAGCCCTGTTGAATTTCGGGCATACCATCGGGCACGCTGTGGAAACCGCCATGGCCCGCCGAGAGCAACCGTGGCGACACGGAGAAGCAGTGGCCGCTGGCATGGTCGCCGCCGCCGAAGTAAGCATTGCCGCCGGCCGACTGGATCGCGAGTCCGCCGATCGCATCGAACAACTGCTGCAACGTCTGGGTCTGCCTATCCGAGCCCCACTGGCCGGCAACCGTGAAGAGCTGTTGGAGTTAATGCAACACGATAAGAAAGTTGCGGCAGGCAAACTTCGTTTCGTATTGGCCGACGCTATCGGTCAGTCAGGGCTGTATGACAATATTGAGCCGGTCTGGATCAAGAAAGGGCTGGATCGAATCCTTACCGAGGCATAAATCCTCTTTTTTTATCTTCCCCAAAAAATTGTCGGCGCATGCACAGGCCGCTTATGCCAAGAAGCGGACCAAGGGAGGCGTTTATTGCCAAAGTGTGTGGTTGGGTGGTCCGTTTGCTGGCATTCGCGGCCGATTGCATATCGATTTATCTGTTCGTCCCGGCCGATAAAATTCAAACCGCAACGTTCATCAAATAAAATGCCCCCTTCGCGAAACAGTAGATCGAAAAGCCCCGCGCCGGAAAGCAATTAACAATCCTCCCAGGAAAACGGCCAGTGAGGCGGGTTCGGGAATGATCGGACCGGGTATGCCCCTGTTCACGCCGCCGGTACTGGTGTGTCCGGCAGTCGCTAACACTTCGTCACACAATCCCAAAACCCGCAAGGAAACCAAGGCCCATTCCCCCTGGTGGAGGTATTGAAGTCCATATTCGGGTACATCAAACCATTGATAACGAATAATCGAGTCGGTATCGCCGCCCAAACCGGTATAATATTGGGCGGGATTATGCCGTTCGTTCTCTTGATACCCGCTGGGTACGATCGAATTGACGGTACCCAACCCGATGACATCCACCGTGTCGGGATTGGCGATCTGTAGGAAATCCGCCTCCGCCTGTTCAGCACTGGTGTTTTCGATCAGGTACACCAGCAGACATTGGTCATCGAGCAGGGGCGGAGTTATTTCGCCGGGCACCGAAGAACCCGACCCCTCGAAAGCGTAAGAGTAAACCGTTAATTCCACGCTATCATCAATGAAAGTGTCCACGTCGATGGGAGAAACACCGGAAATGGTCGGGAGCGAAGATGCCCAGGTATTGGCTCCGGAAAGGAAAAGCACCACACAAAGTGACAGAACCAACCCGGTTCTTTTGCCACCTGATAATCCGGATGGACTCGCTAAAATTCGATGTATAATAACACGAAGCGTATTCATTTTGCTTTTCCCTATGCAAGTTGAAATACGATCATCCCAACCGAGGCTTTTTCCTCAATAAAAACAGAAGGCCGACCAATAACATTGCAAACGGCGCAGGCTCGGGAACCGGCCCGATCAGGCTCTGCTCCAATTCACTCAAATCGAATTGCCCGCTTTGTGTATCCACGATTCCATTCACGTCACCGGGAGGACCTTCAACGAGAAAATACACAATGCTGTATTCGCCGTCGGGATCACTAACCGGATCAAGTGTGGAAGGATCGTCAAACAAATAACTCACCTTGCCGGCCAATAGGTTGGACTGGAAACCGCTGGGTAACTGGCGATCACCCGTAAATTCACCGGGCTGACCTTCGTTAGGAACAATTTCGTTATCCGCTCCCACCTGGTTGATCATCACCCGGAAGAGGTTGTTCACGTCGAAGCCGGTCACCGAAACCGGGAAATTGTTCGGCTCATCTCCCATATGCAGCAGGTAAACGTAAAGCCATTCCGGCAGGTCGGGATCGGGGACGGGCAAACTGGCCGGAATATCCGCCGACTGGTCGGTGGCCTCGTAAACATAGGAATATATTTCCACGTCCAGGCTATCTTGCTGAATAGTAGCCAGACTGGTCTGAAATGGATTGCCCCCGATATCAGGTGGGCCGTTGGTTGCTTCAACTACCAATGGCAACATAAAAAAAGTCGCCATTCCACACACCAAAGCAACAAGAACCGTTTTTGATGAAACCCTGCTTTTCCCAAGCGCATATCTCATCGCAAATCACCTCATCGTGATCTATGCGCTTCTCTCCCCGGAAAGCCTCGCTACGGGCGCATATCAACCTTCCAGGCCTATGCACGCCCGCCTCCATTATTCCGTTTGCTTCTATTCCCCGAAAAAAGATCCGGAAGGCATCGGCTGACAGCAATTATGGAAGACTGTCTATAACTGCCGGTCCAAAAAATGGACTACCTTCACTCCCTGTCCCCCATATATTGAAGTGGATATGACCGCGCAATGAAAAAGCACGAATATCCAATTGCAAGCGTTTCTCAGGATAAATGTGCTTCTTTTCCCCGTTCCCAGAAGTTCCTCGATCTTCCGGCGAATTCCTATTTTGTATTACGTAACTATGATACCCATTATCCAGCTAATCTCCAAACGGAAAAGTGGGAAAAATAAGTATTCCAAGCATAAATTTTTACGTTGCCGATTCACGCATTTAATTTCCTTTTTTTCAAGTTTCGGCCAAATAAATGCTTACAGACTATTGGCTATCATGCAACATAGAGACATCTGAAACGAAAAAAATGAAAATTCTCAACGTTTCCACCGGTTCATTCCCTGCGAAAATATTTGTCACCTCGCATGAGGCCCCCCACAATGAATTCATGACCAAGAACCAAGCTTCCATCAACGTCTATGGCCGACGCGGAGGCCGGGGCCTGCGCCCTTACCTGATTATGCTTAAAATCTTCTTCGTAAGTGTATTCTTGGGAGGCTTGGTCAGCTTCCGGCTGCTGCTTTTGCTCCAACAACCCCCTGCCTCAACGGAACAATGGCTGCAGCTCAATGCTCAAATCCATTATTTTTTTGCTTACCTGGTTGTACCGGCCGGCATCGGTGCGGAAATTACCGGCCTGGTCCTACTGGCAACTTTGGGACGGGTAATGCTGAAAATGCGCTGGTTCCAAGTCAAAATGCTGATCTTGATCATCGGTTGCCCCAGCCTTCATATCTTCATGAGTAGCCGAACGGAAGCCCTTAAGCAACTCGCTACCGCCGACACAATTTCTCCCACTGCCGCGATCTTGATGGATCAAATTGGCATCGGTACACTTTTCGCCATCGGCTTCGC
>CAZMVS010000373.1:0-5092 GCA_964569525.1 uncultured Planctomycetales bacterium | reverse complement strand
CGTCCGAACCAATCAAGATTCCACCCGGCTTGCTATCCTCCCGGACCTTCGTAATCCACTGCCCCGCTTTCAACTCTTCGCTGCGGAACACCACGGGTGTTATGCCAATAGGAAACGATAAACGGAAAATACAATCACTCGGTAAGGGAGAACCTGATATGAATATGCTGAACCCCCTAAAAACCGCAAATATCCCCCAATCTGCCACCCCTGCTCACCTGTCCAGTCCCACAGGAATCCCCCAGCCCCGACAGGGGCGACACATACCAACCCCGGGTGAAGCGCAGCGAAACCCGGGGATACAAACTCCCCAACAAAATAAACCCCCGAAAGGGGGTGACACTTCTTCAACTCTCCCGCCTCGCCGGGACTCGGGATTCTGCCCGGCGCAACCGTCCCGATCCAATCGGGATTATGCTCTTCCTCCACTTATGCCTTCCTTTTGCCCTCTGCCCGGCGGACCCGTCCCGATTTACTCGGGATTCTGCCTTCTACCTTCTGCCTTCTGCCTTATGCCCTATGCCCTATGCCTTATGCCTTACATATCCATTCCGACGTGCTTTACTCCCCGAGAAATTCCCCACAAACCAACACCGCTCCCAACGACGAAAATTTTTTCACAAAACAAACCCATTTTTAAATCCCCACTAACCTCATTTCTTGCAGATGTTTACAAAAAATTGCTACTCTAACAGGAGGTATAAAAACAAACCCATTTTCAACCCATTTTTAACCCATTACCGTCGCCGTATGCGCGCAATCACAACCGCTACGTCCCCCCCCCCGCGCCGAGATCACGGAAAAGGTATGTACCTTTTGATCGCCACACCACCTCGCCACCCGCAACCGCCACTTTCCAACCCGCAAGGCTCCAAAATAAATTGCTCTCACCCATACCCCGACAACCGAAAGCCCGTAAAATATATTTGTCCAAAACCAAAAACACCCAAGCGGCGTATTACTTCCATGCGTATGCTAAATCCTTAAAATATGTGACTATAAAGCAAACCAACGACCGACTTTTATCGTCCAACAGACTATATCAACGAGGAGGAAGATTATTATGAACGCCTCACAAAATCGTCGCTCCCATCTCGGAATGCTTCTGCTTGTCCTGTTCGCCCTGGTCGCCATCTTCCATCAGCAGATCATCGGCCGGGTCGCCTACGCCGTCGAAAAAGGAAAACTCGAAGCCACCTCCCAGCAACTGGCCAGGGTCGAGGCCATCTCCGAGGTCTTCCGCCTCGTCGCCCGACAGGTCAAACCCGCGGTTGTCCGCATCGAAACCCGAACCTACTCCAAGACCGAAGGCCCCAGCCAAAAGGAATACAACCTCGAAGACGTCCCCGAACCGTTCCGCGAGTTCTTCAAGGAATACCGCAAACGACAACCCAAATCTACGCCCCGCCCCCAGCGCGGTACGGGTAGCGGCGTTATCATCGACGCCGAAGAAGGCTACATACTAACTAACAATCACGTGCTCGGTGAGCCCAAAAATACAGAAGTGCGCATCGACGTATTCCTGCCCGACCGCCGGCAAGTACCCGCCGAAATTGTCGGCCGCGACCCGCAAACCGATCTTGCCCTGATCCGCATCGACGCCGACAGACTCCACGAAGCCCCTCTCGGCGACAGTGACCAGGTGGAACCCGGAGACTGGGTTCTTGCCGTCGGGGCTCCCTTCGGCCTCGCCCAGACCGTCACCCAGGGCATCATCTCCGCCAAAGGCCGCAGCCGTGTCGGCATCGCCGAATATGAAGATTTCATCCAAACCGACGCCGCCATCAACCCCGGAAACAGCGGCGGGCCACTGGTCAACATGCGCGGCGAAGTCATCGGCATTAATACCGCCATCGCCACCCGCGGCATGATCGCCGGATACGTCGGCATCGGCTTCTCCATCCCCTCCACCATGATCAAGGACATGCTCCCCCGCCTCAAAGAAGGCAAGGAAATCGTTCGCGGCTACCTCGGTGTGGGCATTCGCGGCTTGGATGAATTTCCCCCCGGCATCGGCAAAAGCTTCGGCCTGGAAAAAGATGAAGGCGTCTTGATCGAACGCGTATTCGAAAATACACCCGCCGACGACGCCGGCTTGAAGGTGGACGATGTCGTGTTGGCCTATGATGGAGAAAAAGTCGAAACCGTCTCCGAACTGCGTGACCTGGTCGGCCGAACCGCACCCGACACCAAGGCCGAACTTACCGTCTGGCGGGATAAAAAAGAAATCGTCATCCCAGTCACCATCGGCAAACGACCCAGCGACCTGTCCGCCTGGGGCAAGCCGGAATCTCCCTTCGAGGGACCGGAAGCGGAAAAGCAATCCCGCGAAATAGAAATTGAATCGCTGGGCATGACCGTCGCTTCCATGTCCGATGAGTTAGCCAAAAAGTTCGGATGGGAAGACACCGAAGACGTCCAAGAAAAACTGATCGTCACCGAGGTTAAACCGCTTGGCGAAGCCGCCGTCCGCGGCATCCAAATCGGTGACCTGATCGTCAGCGTCCAGGGCGAAGATGTTTCCTCCATCAGCAAACTGAAGGAGGCCCTGACCGAAGACGCCCTGGCGGCGGGTGTCCGTGTTCGCGTCATGAACAAACGCTACGGTTCCACCCTGGTGTTCTTCAAGATCAAACCCAAGAGCCAGGAGTAAAACCGCACAAAACAAAAGACCTCACCTCTTACAAGATGGGGTCTTTTGATAATCAATAAAAAACAGGAAACCGGCAGGAAAGCATCATAAAAAATAACGATGCTTTTCTGTCGGTTTCGACTCACTAAACTTAATGCTGTTTTTTAGAAGCAAAAGGTACCATGCACTTTACATTGTATTACCTGTATCTTGCAAAGACACCTCCTACACAATGGCTGATAAAGCTATCCAGATAAAAAAGATTAGCATTATCTGTCGCTAGTCACCAACCGCCTGCTAATGAATTTAGCTTTTTCGTTTGCCACGGAGGAAATTGTCCAGCCGATCAAACATCTTGCTGCGGACTTCCGGACCGCTGTCAAGAAAGGAAAGCATGGCGGCAGCCACAACTTTCTCTTTCACGTAACCCGACTTGGCGCATTCCTTGTCAAATGCGTTGACCAGTTTCCCCGGCAAGTAATAGGAACGTTTGGGTTTTTCCATAGCCCGCTCTCCTTCTATTAGACTAAAACTGTTACCCAAGCATAAACTTATAGCCCTACCACCATGAACATTCTATGCTCACAAAAGAACTTTTTGTAGGGGTTTTTCAGTTATGCCCCATTTAAAATCAAAGACCTCAGCCCACGGACTCTCGGCCGATCAATATTTGAAACAGCCACGAGACCGGCAGGCAAAACAGCATAATGCACTAGAATCGGCCACCGGCGAATACCGGCACAAGGACGACAGGAAAACCTGCCACCTCTCGAGACAAGTGCAGAATCAACTTTTTATCAAGGCGGGTATGGTTGTCGCATTATGGAACAATTCTGGCTGCTTGTCCACTACCTTTCATTGACGCGGCGGATCAGCCATTTATAATTCTTTCCAAGTTGCTATCCGAGGGCAGGTTAGGCCGGCGCGGCGAAATCGGCCCCCAATGCGTCTTATCATGCAATTGGCCACTCAACCGAAAGGTCCGGTACCCTTGAGATTCTTAGCGAGCTTGGTTGCGCACATCATCCTTGTGGCCCCTTGGCTAAGTGCCCCCTTGGCGGCAAAAACCACGGACCTCCCTCTGGTCCCCCTTGACGAAAAGGCTCCGGAGAAGCCGCTGCTTCCGGCGGGAGTCAGCCAACACCAGCCTGAGCTATTTGGTCGCTACTGCTACACTTGGACACTTCAACAAGTTACCCAGGTTATCCAATATCACGGCGATTTCAGCTTGCACCTCGGCGAGCGACGCCTGACCAGTCGAAATGCCGTCATCTGGATGCAAAAAAGGCAATCAGAGGAAACTGAGTATTACCACTTTGATGTTCTTCTTTCCGAAAATGCCTATGTCCGTAGTTCGGCCGGCACGGTCACCTCTGGACCGACGCTTTTTGTCACCTTGAACACCGCCCAGCCGCCAATCGCCAATTATGACGCCCGCAGCACCGACTCATCGGCCGACACAAAACTCTATCGAGAAGCGGAAGAACTTCGGCGATCGATCACAGAAAAGACGGAAACCCGACCGGTCGGTCCCGAAGTCAAGGTCATCCCTTTGGAAGAAAAACCCCAGGAACCAGCACCGAAGCCCCAAGCCCTTGTCAGTTTCCGGGCCAAGGATACGGAAATTGATTACGCCAATTGGCGGATCAGTTGTATCGGCGACGTTTATGTTTCCCGGGGACTCCTGGAAAGCGCTGATTTTCTTGAGCTGCAGGCCGATGAAGCGGTCGTTTTTCTGAGCCGTCCTGAAGAAAAAGCGCCCACGGCCCACCCGGCCGATGCTAACGAGATCCCCGCAGAGGAACAGGCTTTCCCTGAGGAAAACGCCGCCCCCGTTCCCGCCGACCAGCCGCGTATCTTTGATCTGGAAACCGGCACCGGTACCCAAGCGGAAGGAGTTTACCTGCGCGGAGACGTAGTGTTGCGGCGTGGCGACTGGATGATCCGTTCTCGGGAACTTTATTACGATTTGAAAAACGATCGGGCTTTGATCCTCGATGCGGTGATGCGGGCCTTTGTCCCCGGACGGGACGTGCCCATTTACGTTCGTGGGGAAAAGATTCGCCAGCTTTCCTCCCAGCAATATCAAGCTACTAAAGCTGACATCAGTGCCAGCGAGTTTCATACTCCGCATGTCTCCATCGGGGCTGAAAAAATCAGGCTGGCGGACACCACCGGCCGAAGCCCAACGGGCGAAATCAGCGGGTTGTTGTCCGGGCGTTATGAACTCTATGATGCGACGCTAAAACTGGACGGCGTACCCGTATGGTATTGGCCTTACGCCACCGGAGAATTGCGGCGAACGGAAACCTCCATCAAGAGTATCCGTACCGCCTATAGCGACGATTTCGGAGCCACCTTCCAAGCCAAGTGGTACCTCTTCAACCTTTTGGGGATTCAAGAGCCGGAGGGTATGGAGACTATTCTGCGGACTGATTATTTCAGCGAACGTGGACCGGG
>CAZMVS010000372.1:0-11864 GCA_964569525.1 uncultured Planctomycetales bacterium | reverse complement strand
GACTTTCCAGTGAGCGGAAACGCCGCTGACCATATCATCATATCGCTCCCGACTGAGCCAGGCACCCCAGGCCAAGGTTCGGGCGTAATCCATGATGGCTGAGGAGAGTTGTTCTTCCTCCGCCAGCGAACGGAGAATATCGTCAATGTCCGCATCGCTATTGGCCTGCTGAACGTCCAGCTGGAACAGCGTTTGTAACGCGATGATGCGAGCTTGTCGCCGATTACGTGTCATGATTATCTGCCGAGTTCGTCGGCTATTCCCCTACCAAAAATTACCGAGTCGGCAGTAAGAACAATTCCGCCCAAGGCGGGCGATACTCTGCAGACCGACTCTCTTTAATGTTTTATTCCTGGCTTTTCAGCATGGCATACAAATTGGCCATTTCAATGGCGGTCAAAGCGGCATCGGCCCCTTTGTTGCCCGACTTGGCCCCTGCCCGCTGAATAGCCTGATCCAAGGTATCCGCTGTTAACACACCGAAAACCACAGGCAAGTTAGTTTCCATCCCCGCATGGGCAATGCCCTTGGCGGCCTCGGAAGCCACGTAATCAAAATGGGGTGTATCCCCCCGCAGTACACAGCCCAGGCAGATTACAGCTTCAAATTGCCCGGTCATGGCAGCCTTTTTGGCGGTGAGGGGCAATTCCCAAGATCCAGGCACCCAAATTATAGTAATGTCTTTTTTTTCACAGCCGTGCCGCTCCAGCGTATCGATGGCTGAGTCCAGCAAACGCGAAGAAATAAATTCGTTGAAGCGGCTTACGATAAGGGCAAATCTTTGCTTGTGTACCACCAGATCGCCGGTAAAAGTGGAAATCGCATGGTCCATGCCGTTGTTCTCCTGGAAAAGTCTCAAGTCCTACTGTTGCCCGCCGCCGGTCTCCGACCCGCAGCCTTGTTGGTCCACTATAGTAATTGAGTCGGGCTTTAGATTCCAGACAAGACCCATTTTTGGCAAAAAGCCAATAATTTGCGAAAAGGTCATCGTCTTTTCATGTCGGAACGGATATGCTGAATTGGTGGCCGAACCCAATCATCACCATTTCCTGATTCAGTGAGGGCGGAGCCATGATTCGTCGCAATCATCCTGACGGGTTTTTGTTGATTCCCCAGAACGACCATGCCGCTTTGTCCGGTTTAATCGCCTCGACCTGGGGCAATGAGACATGGCCTCCGCCCGAGCCTCTGAAAGAAGTGTTGATGGCCATTCATTTTCACGATGCCGGTTGGCCTATGCACGACGAACGCCCAACGATTAACAATAACCGGATTCCTACCACTTTTTATGAAATGGAACCAGAGGTAGACTTTCGCCTGTGGTCTGCGTCCATTGCCGGAGCTTCCGCCCATGGGGGCGCGATGGCTGGGTTGATAGTGAGTTGGCATTTTTCCGGCTTGGCTGACTCGTTACCCATCCCCCCAGATGATGAAGAGACACAGAATGCCCTGACCGAATTCAGAAATTCCCAACGCGACCGGAGATTCGAATTCTGCAGGCAATTGAATATTAGTTCCTCTCTTGCAGAGGTTCCTCTCGCCCCTGAAAAAGACAACGACTGGCTGGCAGTTTATAATTTTTGTATTTTGCGGGTTTGCGATTGGCTGTCGCTGATGCTATGTGATGATCAGTTACCCGCTTTTATTCGTGATACTCCCCCTACGCTGGATCCGGAGGGCCGACATCGGGTACAGACCAAGTGGATCGAGCCGTCACAATTGGGCATAACGCCCTGGCCTTTCAAGGTTGATCGCTTGTCGCTTAGTATCCAAGGGCGACTGGTCGAAAACAAAAGTTACGAGGATCATTGCGAATTGCAGGTCACCTACGATAATGCCGAGGTCGAAACCCTTCCTTTTCTTCTATGTCCATTGAGCTGAAATAATTGCGGAGTTGGTAAAGTTCATGTCGAACACGACTTTTATTGTGGATGTTTACGGGGGATACAGCGTAGAGCAACTGCGCATTGTCTGGCATGACTGCCGGCGACCACCGCATGCTGAGCTTGACCAAATGATTGCGGAAACATGGCGGCGGGTGGAAAGGGAATGTCACCGAACGGGAGCAGTTCTTTTCAATGGGAAGATGTATCGGCTGTTAAATTATCACGCGGATCGAGAGCGGTTTAAAATG
This sequence comes from uncultured Planctomycetales bacterium, assembly GCA_964569525.1. Taxonomy (GTDB): domain Bacteria; phylum Planctomycetota; class Phycisphaerae; order UBA1845; family PWPN01; genus JAAYCU01. Next base: position 9,730 of record CAZMVS010000372.1, on the reverse strand, counting down.
GAAGTCGGACCGACGGATTTTGCCGAATTTCTGGGCACGAATTTTCATAACTACCATCGGGTGGAGGAATTCGGCTGGGAGATGTATTCCAACGCGGTGGGGATTTCCGCGGTGGTAATCGCTGCCGACGGGAATTTACTTCTTGGTCGGCGGAGCGAAAAAGTGGCCTGTATGCCCAGGTGCGTGCATACGTTTGGCGGTGCACTGGAAGCGGATGATCACCAAAACAATGGAACGGTGGATGGCTTTGCGGCGATCAGGCGAGAATTGCAGGAAGAGCTGGGGCTGAAGTGGGGGGACTTCAGGCAACTTGTATGCCTGGGCATGATTCGGGATGCCACCTTTCGCCAACCGGAATTGATTTTCCGGGCTGACGTTTCTCTTTCCAGCGAGCAACTCGGAAGGCAACTGCATCATGACGAACACAATGAACATTTACAAGCCGTCACCTGCCCGGATGACGCCGACAGCCTGATGGCCTTTCTGGATAGCGATGAACCGATATCAGCCATCGGTCTGGGCAGTATATGCTTATACGGGCGCAGTCGTTTCGGTGAGGAATGGTATCGAGCGGCTCTTGCCAAGATTGCCTGACCGGCCACTCTTTTAGCGGTTTACTACCAGGCTGGCAAACTCGCTTTATTCCTGTTGAATAAATTCAATCTTCGAAATAACGGCGTTCGATTCTTCAGTCAAGTTCCGCACTGTGACCGATATACGACCATCCGCAGTCATATCAGGAGTAATTTCTGCTTTTACCCACCGGCCTTCGTGAAAATTTTCAAACCGCCCGAGGCTTTTTTCTTCTACGATGAGTTCCTCCTCTCGAACCGTCTGCCAGTCGTCGGCGTCAATGATATATAAACGCAAGATTCCCTTTGTTTTCTTCGGAATGGTCAATTTCACGCGGACTTCTTTTTCATGCACACGACAATAAAAGACGGGAGGCGACCAGCCTGCCCAACTGAGGCCCTGGAGCACTTCGGCCCCGAAACCGGATGCCATCCAATAGAGCTCTTCTTTCGGATGACCACATAAAACGAGTAACTTGACGTTGCGCTGTTTCAATTTGGCCTTGTCCGCCAGCTCAAATTTGTCCGGCCAAAAGGGCTGTTCCGGAGCAGGGTTTCGTTTGTCTGCCGCCGGCATGGGAGGAAATGGCGCATGTGGTTCTTTCTGATACCAATAGCATGTGCTGGATAACTGAAGACTATTTCCGGGCTTGGAGAACCGCTCTTGAAAAGTGGGGTGCTCGTTTTTTCCAAAGCCGATGTCCACCCTGAGCGATTCGTGAAAACGGACTGCGTCGTTGATAAAGAAGCGGTATGCGGCATAGCCCTTTAAGAAAGGCCAATAGCCGGTACGGGGAAACATATTTTCATTTGGCGGGAAACCCCAGCTGAAACCGAAGGAATCCTCAATTCCCTGAAATTCGATGGAAGGGATTTCTTCGCCGTCGATGTAAAACTTTTCATTCATATCCACCGGGCAGTCGCGACGTCCCGGGAGGCGGGCTGTTACGTTCCACCCAATAAACTTTCCGCTTCCTTTTGCTTCCATAGCATGGTAATCCTGTTTTCCCATCCGCAGGGCTTCCTGACGCCACTGGGCATGAAAATAGCCTTCGTTTTCCTCAAGCCGATCCACCTGGCGATACATGACATAAGAATAGCATGGCATCATGCTCCACAAGGTTTGCCCGGGCTCCTCCGGGCCGTCGTAAACGAGCTTGATTTTGGCGGATTTATGGAAAGGCATGGGGAAATAGGCGTTAAATCCCCGTCGCTTGTTGACCAAAACAGTATCAACACGTTCGCGCCGACCGGCAGGATCGCAAAAGAAATCAACCAAGGGACATTGCACGCTCGGCTGTTTCTCCCCGTCCCAATACATTTCTAAGAGGAGATCACGATTGAGGTGATAATCAACCTGTTTTATAATGGATCTCTGAGGCAGGGCAAAATGGATCATATTAATGACGGCCGGTCCTTCCAACTCCGCGACAATCACTTCCTTTGAAGAATGGAAACGCTGGGCCACCGGGTTTTCGACCCAAAGGGCATTTTTCGCCGCCACCTTTCCCGTCCCTAATTTTGACAGATCGTCTAAGTCTGATGCGAAAGAACGAAAGGGACCAAAGGCCACTAAGCTCACAAGCAGCGCCCCATGGAGTACAAAGTAACGCATGGCAATCCTTTCTATTTGGTAAATGGTTTCAGCACTAACTTTTATGCTTAATCCATAACAACCAGAGAATCGTTAATTATTGAACAGATATTACAGACTAAAGTAAGCTACTATATTACGTTACTTCCGCAAATTCAACTCGAATTTTTCGGTCCACTTTTTGCCGTCGTATTTTTCCACGATACCGTCACGGAAGATGCGGAACAGGTGAATTTTGCCGCGAGGATCCAACACAGTGGACATGCCCACACAGGGAGAATGGGCATGAGTTTTGATCATTGGTTCCTTTTGCTGGTCACTTTTTTGGGATTGTAGCGAGTTGTTGTTCATCCCGATGCTTTTGAGCGGCAACCGATCCTGTTTTATGTGCCCGGATTGATGATCGGCATTGTTTTGTCCCCGGGCGGGTAATGACAAACCGAGTACGAGATGCAGGCTCAAAAGAATCACGATGGCGACCAGAAGGGCTTGCGTGCTTTTCATGACCATTTCCTCTACCAACTTTGGTGATATTGTTGTGAACCGGCTTTTCGTCTTAATCAATCAGACGGCGCGGACTGCGTTTGTACTATGTTTTTCAGGCCTATCGCTTTTTGCCACTCCCATTGATTCGCTTCATGGGAAAGCATTGATTCAGCCTTTTCTGGGTCTTCATTCGCCAGCTTGCAGGCTTCTCCGATGGACATGCTTGGAAGATATGTCGGAATTTCCTCTTTTTCACTTCGGAAATATACCCTTATGGTCGGGTCGGCTTTGTTCAATAGCTTCAAAAGCAGATTCGCGAGTTCGCGATTGCCATGGCAATATTGATGAGTCGCGTAGCGTAGCATGACATTATTGTGATGTTCCGGATAGGTGCCGCTTTTATCGACGTGGGTTTTGATGATTTCGTCGTTGACGATTAACCGAATCTTGAAACCATCTATTGTATTGGAATAGGGAGTCTGTGGACGCAGGGCAAAAACAAACAGAATTTTGTTTTCTACGTGGACCGGCGCTATTTCACAAGCTGATTGAAACGCTCCCATGGTCCGAGCGGATGATTCTTCGGTTTCATGATTCAGCATCACAATCAGACAAACGACGACAAGCGACAAAAGAGCAATGACAAGTAACATCACGTCGCTGCTTTTCGTTTTCGCCATGACATATCCTTTGTACACAAGGTCAGGTTGTTTTTCCAGCCGGCCCTGGGTTTTCTAACAACCAGCGTGAAAGGCGTCAATCAACCCGTGCAGAAATAAGCAAGACTTTACAAATCAGGGGTTATCAGATTTTCGGAAAGGTTCGAGGGATTTCGGGGTATTGACCGATAGTAGTATTTTGGGCGCAAAGGTCGTCATGGGCGGGGTTTGCGCTGATTGATCGGTCGTGGGGGGCCGTTTTGCTGAACAAAACGCATGATGGTCCCCTGCTGATATGTATTGCCGCCCCTTCTTCGACCACCGGCGGGATCAACTTGCGCGACTGCTTGTTGATGGCAACAGGGACCGGGATCGGTACCGCCGGCGGAAAAAGGGTTTGGACGATCAATACAGAACGGATACACTAAGCGGCAGCGTGGCAAGGAGGAGACGCCATACATGCAACGGAGTGAGCATCATTACCAGGTCGTTCGCGGCTGCCTGATTCTTTTCGCATTGATAACCTGCTGCTTTCTGTGGATGGCCACCTTGAGCTTCAGCCTGGTGGACTCTCCCAGTCCCTACGTTTGGCCGTATCCCGAGGTCGCCCAGAATGCCGGCGGGTTGGCCGGCGCGTGGGTAGCATATCATTTGTTCAGTTACTTCGGCTTAGGGTCTTACGCGGTCGTCGGCGGGTTGACGCTGGTGTTGATTGTGTTGGCTTGGAAAGGCGAAATCACTCTATTTTGGCAGCGTGTATTGGGAGTGGCCCTTTTGATCACGGTGGTTTCATCGGCAGCACACCTGTTTACCGGGGCGGAAATGGCCAGGTGGCTTGAACTTCGCGGGGGTGTACTGGGCTATACGGTAGGCGGTTGGTTGCAGGAATCCTTCAAGTGGATGACCACACCCATCTTGGTTTATGGATTGATCGTCGGGTTGCTTTTTACCGCGGAAGAACTAGTGATGAGCGCGCCGGCCGTCCTTCGCACTCGAGGTCGAATATTTAGCGAGGCAACGAGCAATCGCAAATCAAGCAAGGTCAAAAAAACCTCAACAAGTACAGCTATAAGCACTTTCTTCAGCCGTATTTCGCAAAGTTGCACGGCGGCATTGGCCGTACTAAAAACACTCAAACCCACTTCAACAGATAAGCCTCATAAACAAAAACTCGCCGCTCCATCAACGACAGCGGTTGTTGAACCGGAAGAAATCGACGAGGAAGAAGAAGTACTGGAAAATGAAGAACCGGCCGAGGTCGATGATGAAATAGAAGAAGAGGAAGAGTACGACGAAGTCGAAGACGAGGATGAAGATGAGGAGCCGGAGGATTGGGATGAAGACGAGGACGAGGACGAGGATGAGGAGGAGGAAGTAGAGGACGACGACGAAGAGGTTGATGAAGAGGAAGAGCTCTTAACCCCGGAGCCATTGGTAAATGTAGCCGCCCCGCCAAAACCCGGTGCGAATACAGCGGTCAATCCGATCAAACCTTATCCGGCAGAGCTGGACGAATGGGAGTTTCCTTCGCTCGAACTGTTACACGAACCGGAATATTCCTTCAATGCCCAACAAGAATCGATTGTACGAGAGAAAGCCAAGCTGCTTGAACAGGCCTTGCAGGAATACCGTATTGAAGCCAAGGTCGTGGAAATTGACACCGGCCCGGTGATCACGATGTTCGAGCTGCAAGTAGCCCCGGGTGTCAAAGTCAGTCAAATCAATTCATTGGCTAACGATATCGCTCGTTCGTTGCGAGCGCCGAGTGTGCGTGTAGTAGCCCCGATTCCGGGCAAGACCACCATCGGAATCGAAGTTCCCAACACGGACAAGGAAAAGGTTCGCCTGAAAGAGTTGATGACCGTAGCCGGCCCACAGGCACATAAGATGGCCTTGCCGCTGTTTTTAGGCAAAGACGCCAGCGGAGGCATGCTGGTCGGTGACCTTGCCAAGATGCCGCACATGCTCATCGCTGGAACAACTGGTTCGGGTAAAAGCGTATGCATCAACTCCATCATCATCTCGCTGTTGATGACCCAGCGGCCGGATATTGTGAAATTGATCCTGGTAGACCCGAAGATGGTGGAAATGAGTATGTTCCGCGACGTTCCCCACCTGATGTCACCGATCGTAACGGAAATGGAGCGTGCGGAAAAAATCCTCGAATGGGCCACGACCAAGATGGACGAACGATATGCCCTTCTAGCGGAGGCGGGTGTGCGCAACATCGCCGCGTACAATCGGCTGAGCAAGGAGGAGAAGTACGAACGTTTCCAACCGACCACGGACGAGGAAAAGGCCCAGATCCCGTTGCATATACCGTACATGGTAATCGTGATCGACGAATTGGCTGACTTGATGATGCTGTCGGCCAAAGAAGTGGAAATGCATTTGTCGCGCCTGGCACAAAAGTCGCGAGCGGTGGGAATCCATATCATCGTGGCTACCCAACGACCGGAAGCCAAAGTGGTAACCGGTTTGATCAAAAGTAACCTGCCCTGTCGAATTGCGTTCCGGGTAGCTTCGCGGATGGATTCGCGAATCGTGCTGGACCAGAACGGTGCCGAGGTCTTAATGGGCCAAGGAGACATGCTTTATCTGCCGGCGGGATCGTCGAAACTGGTACGGGCACAAGGCACGTTCCTCGAAGACAACGAGTTGAAAGACATAATCGGTTTCTTGAAAGAACGGGCCGAACCCGAGTTCCATCCCGAATTAATGCGCGTCGGCAAACAGGAGCTTACCGGCGATGGACCGCGTGACGAGTTATTCGACCAGGCGGTGGAGGTAGTGCTGGAAACCAAACGGGGGAGCGTAAGCTTGCTGCAGCGGCGTTTGACCATCGGCTACGCACGAGCCAGCCGGCTTATCGAAGAGATGGCTGCTATGGGGATTGTAGGCCCATATAAAGGCAGCCAGGCCCGCGAGGTAGCCATCACCCGTGACGAGTGGGAAGAGATCAAACAGCAGGAGACGGCACAGATCCGCACTACTGCACTACAAGGCGATGACGTACCGGATATGATGTTTGACGATGACTTGTAAGCCGGTTCAATATTAATTCGTCAGCCTTTGACAAGAAGGTATCTTCAGGCTGCAATATCACCGGTAACCATAAATGGGAGACTGGTGATTCATTCCAAAAATATATTTCGACAAGCAGGAAAATTCCAGGGCGGATTATATTTGCCAAAGCGGCCGGATCTCGCGGTAGTGGAGAAGATCTGCGATATTCCCACGCCGGATGATTTGTTGGTCCCGCTTATTCAACACGAAGGTTCCGCCTCCCGGGCATGCGTTCAGCCGGGTCAAAAGGTTGAAGCCGGACAACTCATTGGCCAGCGGCAAACAACCGGTTCATTAAATATTCATGCTCCCCTTCCCGGCCTGGTTACTGCGATTGAACGAGTCGATACCGCCCAGCGTCAAGATGTCCCCGCAATCAAAATCAAAATCGATCAACAGCACACAGGTGCTTCGAGTACTTCATCCCAAACCAAGGCGATTGAAAATCTTACCATTGAAGAACTGGCCGACGTCGCCGATAAAGCGGGTTTGACCGATATGCGATCACCGGCGGAACCGTTGGGCGAACAACTTCGACAAGCTTATAGGCGACCGGTTACGGATATAATTATCAACACCCTGTCGATGGAACCGGAATTTTCCTGGATTAATCGGTTGCTGGACGTTTCCGATGCGGAACTGTCAAAGACCATCGGCAGTTTACAAAAAATAGTCGCCCCCGATCGCGTATGGATTGCCGTCGATCACAAGGATCGCCGGCGGTACAGCAATTGGCGGAAACTTTCGGCTCATCATACCTTCCACGTTATTGGCCTGGACAATAAATATCCTCAGGCTCATCCCGTTTTGCTGACCAAGGTCATCACTAATCGAGAGACGCCAGCTGGCGGGGATACAATTCAGGCGGGTGTATTAATTATTGAGCTTTCCGCCGTTGCCGCTTTGCATAAAGCCGGCCGCCAAGGTTTCGTATTCACTCATCGACCAATGCTGATCGCCGGTTCGGTTGTCAGTCGGCCGGGAATTTACCGGGTTCCCTTCGGCACACGCATCCTCGATTTACTGCAAACAGTGGAAATGAAAAGCTCAATATCAAGAATATTCGATGGCGGTTTATTGACCGGGCGTGCCATTGATAATCCTGAGATCGTAGTTACCGGGGAAACGGCTGCTGTCATAGCGATGGATCATGAAAAAGATTGGATCAGTCAACCGGGGCCTTGCGTGCGTTGCGGCTGGTGCCAGGAGGATTGTCCCGTAGGTCTGGATCCGCAACGGCTGCTTGAAATATATGAACGCGGCTCGCCCGCAGACGCTGCTGCATTACATCCTGAAGCTTGTATCGAGTGCGGTTTATGCAGTTACGTTTGTCCTGCAGAACTGCCTTTGGCAGAGGCGGCTTATCGGCTTAAGAGAGCCCCTTCCCGTACTGGTTATCCGAAAGGCAACGGAAATGAATAAGAACGCCCCGCGGATATTTTCGATGCCCCGACTGCTTCAAATTGGACATCCGCCTTACCGTCATGGTGAAGCGAGCATTGTATTAGTGGCGGCGGTTTTTCTTTTGGCAGCCTTGCCGGCTGTTTTGTCGGGCCTGTTTCTTTTCGGCTGGGATACAATTCGCATAACCGCTATTTGCGTCGCGACGGCCTTAATCGCCGATGCAGGATACAACTTGCTGGTTGATCGCAACGGGACACACTTTGAAATCCATGCCTTTGTAATCGGAGTACTCTTGGCCTGTACCTTTCCGCCGCAAGTGCATTGGAGTGTGCCGGTCACTGCTGTTTCCGTAGCGGTGGTAGTCGGGCAGGGCTTAAGCGGGGGCGTCGGCAATTACCTCTGGCATCCGGTGGCTTTGGGACGGGTATTGGCGCAAATTATTTTCCCGGGACAAATGGCCCCGGAGCAATGGCCTGTTTTGGCACGGGGCAATCTATTCGTAGGCAACCTGTCATTGTCCAAAACCCTGCCAACCCTGTCTTCGTGGCACACAGAAACGATTTCCAATGGTGCGGAAGCCTGGCAAGTCAGTCGACCGATCGATCTTTTACGTGGTTCCCTGCACGGATCAGCCGGTGAGAGTTCGCAACAAGTGCTAGGTGAATTTGTGCGCGATATGCTGCCTCCCTGGCCCGACTTGTTGACTGGAGTGGCCGGCGGTTGTGTGGGGACAGCTTGTGTTGCAGTTTTGCTTCTTGGCGGTTTGTTCTTGCTGTGGCGGGGGTATTTGCGGGGAACGATGATCATTACCGCCCTGCTGACGGTTACCGTTCTGTCAGCTATTCTGCCTCTCTCCATCCATTTCGAAGGAAGCTACACAACGCGCTATTGGCTGCCGATTTTGGCGGCTTATAAAGGTTTGCCGGTTGGATTGGTGTACGTGGGTTACCAGGTGATCGCGGGAGACCTATTATTTGTGCTATTACTGTTGGCCTCTGATCCGACCAGTTCGCCACTGACTTCGCGCGGACATGCTGTGTTCGGTTTTCTGATCGCGGCAACCACCATGATTTTCCGTTTGATGGTCGGGCTGCCTGCCGCCGCTTTCTGGGCCCTGTTGATTGCCAATACGCTGGTACCCGTTATCAACTATTTCACCCGTCGCCGAATATTGGGGACATGATTTACCGCGTTTGTCGCGGGGGTTTTCTTCAAAGCAACTCGGTAGGTAAATTATCTTCGCTTGCCTGACTTTCAAAATTATGACTTATCTCGGCAGAATCTTCGAACTTATGTCCAACCTCATCAGCCATGGAAAGAGTATTACTGTCGTCCTGCGATCTTTTTACCGCATACTCATCATACCCCGTTGATGCGGAAAACAATTGCTGAACATGCGCCAACCATTGCTCCAACGCCCCAGGAACCAATTGATAATACAGGTATCGTCCTTTGCGTTGAATACGTACCAACTTGGCGGAGCGTAGATCCTTCAAATGAAAGGAAAGGGCATTTGGAGCCAAACCAATCTGCCGGGCCAAGTCGCCGGCCGATCGAGGCCCATCGGATAGCACCAATAAAATCCTTCGACGATTCTCATCAGCCAGGGATTTGAAAATCTGCTCATATTGATGAGGCATTTCCCGCTCTTTTATTTGAATAGTTCAACGAGGATTGTCGTTTCTCCTCTTATATTCGACTTTTGTTCCATGTCAAGCATAATCAGACACGCCAGTTTCTCTATTCCAGCGGAAAAATCAGAAAAAATACCCCCTGTTCGCATATATCCATTATTATTATTGCAAATATTTCAGAAATCAATTGATACCGGAGAATATTTCCGCTATTCTGGTGCCTCTAATTTGGAATCAGATGTTTATTAATCAAGGAAAGCTGTCATGCAAAATAATCCGGACAGCAAAGCAGTAATGCTTGAATTGCAAAAAGTA
>CAZMVS010000371.1:0-26134 GCA_964569525.1 uncultured Planctomycetales bacterium | reverse complement strand
GGCGAAACGCCACGCGGAACACCCGCCGTGTTATGTCCTATGTATTCGGGGAATAACGATCCTTAATCCCTTTGCCGAAGGAATCATACAATGTTTGGAGACCGAAAAACCGCTTCCCGCATTCCCCCTGCTGCCCCATACCTGCCTGAAGGAATCCCCCAGCCCCGACAGGGGCGACACATACCAACCCCGGGTGTAGCGCAGCGAAACCCGGGGCCACAAAATCCCCAACAAAATAAACCCCCGAACGGGGGTGACACTAAGCTTCTCTCCTGGTCCGATGTGCCGGAATTCCCAAAAACAACATCAACCTTCAGGCGCGAAAAAAATATTACAAAACAAACCCATTTTAAAATCGCCTGTAAACACACATTTTGCAAGAGCTTACAAAAGTATTTCACCCTAAAAGGAGGTGTAAAAACAAACCCATTTTGAACCCATTTTAAGCCATCGAAAATCACGCTGCGCGCTCACAAATGGCGACCTCGCCCCTGTTTGCAGCAGGCGGGATTATCGAGCACAATACCCCCACGCGCAAAATCGTATGGCTTAATCACACTACAAACACGGAGGAAAACACGTGCTTACCAATCGCTTGCAAGCCCTGATCGGCGGGGCCATCCTGTTGGCCTTGATGATTTCCGTGACCGGTTGTGCATCCCTGTCACCCCAGCCCCCGGCGACCAATGGTGCCACGCTGGACTCGCTCCACAAAATTCCCGCCGGCATCAAAACCCGCTGGGCCAGCGCCGAAAACTTCAAAGGCGAAAAAGGACAGGGCGGAAAAGCCAACGGCGGCCGAAAAGGCTCCCCATGTTTCCCCATGAAAGCCGGCGAAAAGAAAGTATTGGCCGACGTCACCGGAACCAGCGGTATGGTCCGCCGCATCTGGATCACCATTCGTGACCGCAGCCCCGAAATGCTCCGCGGCATCCGCATCGATATGTACTGGGACGGGGCCGACAAGCCCGCCGTCTCCGTACCCATTGGCGATCTCTTCTGCCACGGCCTGGCCCGAATGGCCACCTTCCAGAACGCCTTGTTCTCCAGCCCCGAAGGCCGCAGCTTCAATTGCTATATCCCCATGCCCTTTAAGACCGGCATGAAAATCGTCGCCACCAACGAGTGCAATAAAGACTTGAGCATGTTCTTCTACGACGTGGACTACACCCTCGGCGACGAGTTCGACGAAGACACCCTCTATTTCCACGCCCACTGGCGGCGGGAAAATCCCACCACCATACAACAGGATTACGAATTGCTCCCCCGCGTGACCGGCAAGGGCCGCTACCTGGGCGTCAATATCGGCGTCATCCCCGACACCAAACGTTATGTCCGCACCTGGTGGGGTGAAGGCGAAGTCAAAATCTACCTCGACGGCGATGATGAATATCCCACCCTTTGCGGCACGGGCACCGAGGACTACATCGGCACCGGCTGGGGACAAGGCCAATACGCCAACCTCTACCAGGGCTGCCACGTGGCCGACACCGAAAAGTTCCAATACTGTTTTTACCGCCTGCACGTACCCGATCCGGTTTATTTCCGCGAGGATTGCCGCGTGACCATGCAGCAGATCGGTTGCTACAATCCGGAGTTGAGAAAGCAATTAGGTGAAATTGGCGATCCCATCTATATCGCCGGCCCGGGCTTGGTCGAAGAAAACATGTCACCCGACGCCCCGCCGCACCTGTTCGAACGTGAGGACGACTGGTCGAGCTGCGCGTATTTTTATCTTGATCAGCCGACCAGCAACCTGCCCGAACTACCGCCCTTTGAACAACGCATTGCCGGCATGAAATAAAGACGGGTGCTTTAGTTATTGCTTATTTAATAGGAGAAACGCAATGAAAGATAAATTGACCCGTCGCAAGTTTGTACAAAGCTCCGCTCTTGGGGTTTCGGCGATGGCGATGGGCACCAAAGCGGTGCATGGCGCTGCGGTGAATGAAAAGGTGCGCCTGGGCTGGATCGGTATGGGTGGCCGCGGCATCGAACTGCTCAATCGCATGCATTTGAGCAACGCCAAAAACATCCGCACCGTTGCGGTCTGCGATCTTAAGCAGGAGCGTATCGATTTAGCCAAAAAAGTGGCCAAAGGTGATAATCCGACCGGCTACAAAGATTTCCGCAAGATGCTGGACAAGGAGAAACTCGACGGAGTACTGATCGCCACTTGGCCGAATACCCACGCCGAGATTTCCATTCCCGTTTTGCAGGCGGGCATTCATTGTTTTTGTGAAAAGCCCTTGGATATCGACGTTGAATCTGTTGATGCGGTCACCAAGGTGGCCCGCAAGGCGGATTGCATTTATCAGCTTGGTACGCAACGACGTTATAACCCCGGATTCGTTTCCGGCATGCCTATGATTACCGGCGGCAAGTTCGGCAAGGTCGCTTTTATGCAAGGCCATTGGCATTGGCACTGGTGGTGGACCAATTATCCGCTGGAATTGCGCGGCGGGATGTTCCTGGACCAGGCTTGCCATCACATGGACGTCATGAACTGGGCTATGGGGAATCAGCACCCGGCCACGGCCTGCGCGATGGGCTATAACATGGTTCAACCGCCCGAAGAAGGCGAACTGCACAGTCCGACCCATATCTCGGCGACTTTCAAGTATCCTACCGGGCAGGTGTTTTCATACACGCATTTGTTTTGTCTGCCGAAGCAGTTCACCGACGAAAAGTTGTGGGTCTTCTGCGAAAAAGGCTGCGCTGACGTCGGCCATGGTTTGTTTTATCCGTCGGACAAACCGGGCGGCGACAAAGAGATCGAACCGAAACGGATCGGCGAAGATTCCGAGAACGATTGGAACAAGGGCATCGTCGAAGAGCTGAAGGATTTCGTTGACAACATCAAGACCGGCGGCAAGCGCACACCCAAGGCCAATATCGAAACCGCCCGCATTGCCACTTTGACCGGCATCATGGGGCGCGAGTCCTTGATTAATCGCGAAAAACATTCCTACGATCCCCGCTTAGTGCAGTGGAAAGACCTGGGCACAACCACCGACCCGGCATAAGACGCAATCCCTTAATGATAATCGGCCTGGGTAATAGGGATGATGGTAGGGCTTTTATTTATGACAAAAATAAAAGGGGCGGCAATAACCGCCCCTTTTTGTGCTTTCAGATTAAACAAATCTGTTATCGATTTCCTAACTCCGTGGCACAAGGACGACCGGGGATAGGAGTGGATGTGTTGTAGTACATATCGATGCCGTAGCGAAGGCACGAACCGTCCGGATTGGGACAGGTGTTCCAGTAGGCATCGCGAGTCAGGGTAAAGAAGGTCCAGCCGCGAATACGGGAATCACTGTTCTGGACGGCTTGGCGATATTTCACGCCCTTGGTTCCCCAGTCGTAACTGTGATTAATACCCGCTTCGGTTACCCAAACGTTGTGGCCGGAGGGAATCTCGTTGAGGGCTCGATTGGTCACGCCCATACTGAAGTCATAATCGCCATATTCGTGGGTTCCGATCGCTTCATATTTATCTTGCACGGAACCTTCATGATTTTCGTAATAGAAAACGTCGGTGTATCCTCCCAGGTAGGCTGGTGCTGACGCGATCCAGTGCATGGTCCACAGCCACTCCCAATCATCCATGAGTTCATCCGCCACGTTGATCAAGTGCCAGCGATGTACCCACGGATCAGCACCATGCAGGTCCGGTTCATTGCCGACTTCGATCCAGCAGTGAACTTCCAGACGATGGTTATAGATGAAATCGACCAGACGTTCACCCGTATCCCAGAAGGTCATGCCCTGGATGAAATGATTTATTTCATCTTTGGTAATATGGGTTTCCGCGCTGCGCAGGATAAGATCCTGAGCGCCGGCAGAGATAGCTCCTTGCAGATGGGCCGAGGGGATAACAAAGTGAGCTGGGTAACCGTTTTCCCAATCATTGTCATAAGTGAGATGGAACTTGACCACATCGGCTTCCATGGTCACTAGCTCGGGGAAGATAAAATCCCAGTAGGTGGGCTCATCCCGGATAACTACCGCTCCGGCCTGGGCCGCCTGGATCTGGCTGGTGAATACAGGGGTGAGCATTGCACAAAGGGCGACAACTAAAGCTATCGTGCGTTTCATAAGAACCTCCTTGATTTAGAAATGTCGAAAACGATCGGATGAGCTTTGTTTTTTATCTGATTGAATAAACCTTTCAACATAAGTTGCCTTCAACATGACAAAATATTCCCACCTCCTTTCTCTTGTAATGTCATGTTTGTTCAAATTGTATTTTGGAAAAAGGAATTATTGAGTACCATAAAAGAGAATGATTCGCAACTGAAAAATAAAATAATTTTACAAATATGAGGTCACTTAAAAATGCGCAAACTAAATATGCCGTTTTTTTGTGAATTGAGGAAACTATCGAATACTTTCGATGACAAATGGTTTTTACCGGAAAGGATTATGGATACAAAGGATGCAGAAATTCCCTAGGGGAAAGTCCTGATGGTGTATTACATATGTATGTATTGCAATTATGGAGAAGAAGTATAAAGGTTCTAATTTGTTTTTTTACGGTTGGGGGATCATGAAAGTCGTGTGTAGAAGCCATTTCCGGTCGGTCGGCGGGTGGCTGCTCGCCGGCCAAATCCAGCGGGCATCGGTGTCGGCGAACTCGGCGAGTTGATGATCCCATGGTTCGGTGCACCATGGGCCGATGTCCAAGAGCTCTGCCGGATTGTCGGCAGACTTGTGGGGATCAGTCAACCAATCATTTAAGTTTTCCGGGCATGGGATGGCGGAAAATTGCTTGGGTTTCGTTGCGAAAATTTGATCTTCGTGACGCACGAAGCCGATGATGCCGGGTTGTTGCTTGGCAACTTGTGCCACGACAGACAACACGTTTAGGCCGGGTTTTGCGGGAACGACAATAGTCGGTGATTCGCCCCCTTGCTGCGTGCGTTCGAAGATCTTCTTGCCGTTTAAGTATAACGTCCAGCGGGCATAGGCGGCGAAAGTGATTTCCACGGGGACCAGTTTCGTATCACCTTTATCCGTCGAAACGGTAACCGGTTCCGTTTTTGAATCAACAACGTCGAATAAATATTGGCAGGCGCCGATAGGCCGATCGCGCATGGACACAAGGTTGACCAGATGTTTTTGTTCTTTTGAATCCGTCAAAAGCGCAGCCTGTATTTTCCCCTCTTTTAATTCGGTATCCATCAATTGAATACGGGGAACTCGGGTTGAATACTGAAGTTGCGATGGGCATTGCATCATGGGCAGGCAGAGCAGATCAGGGCCTACAAACAAACGGACCGGCTGATCTTGGTTGACTGTCGCGGCGTATGGGCCTGCCCGGCGGATTTGGTTGGGGAAGCTGACATTCCATGAAATGCTTTTATTTGCTTTAAGGGTTACCCAGCCGTCTGTGGCGCGCATAGCCTGGTCGTTGACCGTGATATGTTTCGCCCAGCCGGGAACGCGCAAACGGATGCGCAGGGGCATTGAATCGGTGAGTTCGAGGTTGACTTTCCAATAAGTGGGTTTTGTTTCCTCGACCGTGACCATTACTTGTCGGCCGTTCATGTCGAATTGGCTACGCACTTCAGACAACCAGTTGACATAGAGGGTGTTTTCATCGGCGACCACGCCGTAGCGGGTGGCGTCGGCAAGCAGTTGGGTTCCCTGCATGGAGCAGCACCAGTAGGCTTCAGCGCAAGCGTTGCCGACGCCGCCTGCGGGATAGCTTTCGTCTTTGTATTGTAAAGATGGGAGATGAAAGTGGCCGAAGCCGCCGTTTGTTTGTTGGAGGGCGACAAGGTGGTTGCGCAAGGCGCATTCGGCCACGTCGAGATATTTCGTTTCGCCGGTAGCCCGCCAGAGGAGGAAATTGACACGGATCCAGTCTGCTTCGGTGCAGCCTTCATCACGGGGATAGTCACGATTGAACTTTTCGGTCAAACCGCCCGTGGGCAGCATCATCTCTTCGGTGATTCGTTGCCAGCCGGCGGTTACATAGGGGAGAAATTCGTTTTGGCCGGTGAGGCGATCGAGATCGAGCATGCCGCGATAGGCGGATAATCGACCGTGGCTGTGATGATCCTTGAACTGCTGATCCTTTAAGGAGAAGTAAGCGATGAAGCGGGCTTCGTTGAGGTATTTTTGTTGGCCGGTGACTTCGTAAAGGGCGGCCAATCCGTCGATCAGGGAGAAATAACAGGTGACGTAGCCGGCGGCGTAGAGTCCGCCGATTTTTTCGAAGTTTTCTTCCTGTCCGTAATATTTTCGGGTGTTGATGATGTAGTCGCCGAGTTTTTTGGCGGAGTTCAACAGTTTCGGTTCGTCGTGTTGCATGCAGCGTTGGGCCATGGCCAGGAGCAGTCGGCCGTTGCCCCAAAGGATGGGCATATCCCGCCATTTCAGTTGTTCATCGAGGTTTTGTTCGGTGCCGAAATGGCCGTCCGGTTTTTGATATTCGGGAAACAAGTTGGCCAGTTTTTCGGCCATGGGTGCTTTAGTATTGAGGACGGGAGCGGCGGATTGAAGGGCGCCCATTACGCGCCCGGAAATATCACCGCTGAAGTTGGTGAAGCGGCGTTTGTATTTGAAGTGGACGTCGGACAAGACGAAATCAATGTCGCTCAGCGGCGGGGATTGTAATCGGTCAAAAGCCTGTTGCAGGGTCTGTTGTGTTTGTCCCAAAGCTTGCACCCGGTCGGGGTAGCGGGTGGGGACGGCCTGCATGCCGGGATTGTCAGTAGCAAGAGCGGTGGAAGCAGTCAATAGAGACAAGGCAATACACAATAAATTGGTTGTGCGAATAAGCGTTTTCATGTTTTTATAATGCTCCGTTTACTTGCTTTCTTCAGGGATTAATTCCAGATCGATATCGTCAATATAATACACGCAGTGTTTTTGTTCGTCAGCCACGAAGCCGAACCATTTCAGTTGGAAAAAATTGGGACTGGCAAAGGGAATATCTTTGAAAAACTGCGGTTTTTGATCCTCAATCGTTATGGTCAGGTCATAGGTTTTGTTTTCCGCGCCCAGCGGGCATTGGATTTCACAACGGATCCATTTTTCATCAGGCAGGTCGATCAGCTTTTTGCCCGAGGCGATAAAGCGACCATCCGCTTCAAAGCGCAACGACGGGCCGACGCGATAGGGATGTCCCCCATCGCGCCACTGGTGGTAGAACATTGCGCCACTTTTGCGGTAAATGTGGAAGGAACTTCTGGCCAGGCCCTTGCGGTAATTTGTGTTGTAGATGAATAGGGGTATGTAGTTTTTTGAAAGGCCGGCTTGATCAGTAATTTTCAAGCTGTGTTTTCCGGTGGCTGCTATTTCTTCGCTGACCCGGATGGTGGCGTCTTTTTCTTCATGGATGTGAAGACCGACCGGTTTTTCGCCCGGTTTTGTTTCCTCGAAGCTTTGGTGAAACGGTTCGGGTTGCGGTGGCGGCGGGAAAACATAGCCTGCCGGTCGGATTTTGTCGGGAAGGTTCACCCATTTATCATCGCCGTAGAGTCCGGCCTTTTCGTAGTCGAAAGGTTCGAAGCCCATTTTGAGGGCGGGGGAATCCGGTTGCAGATGGAAGTTGAAGTTTTCGGCATCCACAAATTGGGGATCAGCGAGTTTGGAATGTTTGTCGAGGTTTTTGGCTTGCCATTGTTCGAAGGTCAATCCATTGAAAAGTATTTGAGGCGTGCTGGTATCCCAATAGAGATTACGGTCCATTTGGAAATCGTCGGTGTCCCACCGGCCATGGAGCAGCCAGCAGTTATCGAAATAAATGATGTTGTTGAGGAACTTAAAGGACAGGTGATCCTGGTTGCGGGTTTTCTGGAGTTGGGCCTGTTGGGCGAAGGCGAGGATGTTATTGCGGATGATATTGTCTTTGCCGTAGTGCTGATGGAAGCCTCCGGTTTTGGTTTTATAGACGAGGTTTTTCTCCATGAGGATGCCGGTGCTGCCTTCGTCGGTGTAGAGTCCCCAGCCGCCGTAATTACGGGAATAGATATGGTGGAAGATGTTATGGCGGATGACGGTTCCCGGCTGCAGGCCGAGGGTATAGATGCCCCCCATGTCGCTGAGCACGTTGCGGCCGATGTTGTAAACGTGGTTATATTCGACGGTGTTTTCGCGAGCGGCGTCGGTTTTGTATCCCCAACTCCAGCCGATGGAGATGCCGGTATAGTCGAAGTCGCAGATTTCGTTATGGGTAATCTTGTTTTGACGACTCAGGCCGATCCACACGCCCACGCCGGCGTCCCAGACATGCCCACCGTCGTGAACAAAATTATTATCGATAACGTTACCGAAGCTGGCATCGTTATCGTTTTTTGGGACGCCCATGCCGCCGATGCGGATACCGCCGCCGGCCAAGTCGTGGATGTGACAATGCACGATGCGGTTATGCTGACAGCCTTGCTGGAGGAACAGGCCGTATTCGCCGGAGTGGGCAATTTCGCAGTCGTTGAATTCGCAATGGCGGACACCTTCGCCGTAAATGGGAGCCTGTAGGAAGGCAGCGCCGGCCTGTCCGTCGGCGATGCCGCGATTGGGAATGTGCCACTTGGAGTATTGAAAAGAAAGGCCCTTGAAGCGGAGGTGCTCGACGAATTTTGCGTTGGCGAAATCACCGTTGAATACGAGCAGCTTGCGCAGAGTGGGGGCTTCGGTTGTGGCCTGGGCAAGGTTTTCATTCTCATGGGGATAATAGAATAGTTCACCGCTGTGGCGATCGAGGTACCATTCACCGGGCTGATCGAGGGCTTCCTTGCAATGGGTGACATAGAAACGGACCTTGGAATCCCAATAGCCGATCGGCCAATTGGAGGGGGCGGTAAAGCGGACGAGGTTTTCTTCCTCGTTCAATGATTTGATCCAGTGCATGGACGAGGTCCAGGAGTGGTAAACGAAGATGTTCACGTCGTCGAGGTTATGCCAGCGTTTGATTTGGCCGGGCTTGTATTCGAAACCGAGGCGGGGGACTTTTTTATCTTTGTCCTTGCGCGGACTTTCGATTTCGGGCAGGTAACCTTTGATGTGGTAATAGTCTTGGTTGGGGGTGCGGGCGCGGGTGCGGCGTTGTCCGTTGATGAATAACTGGTGGAAGAACCACTTGCTGTCGGCGACGTCTTTAATTGTGGTTTTCCACAGGCCGTTGTCGGTTTTTTCCCATCCCTTGATTGTGCGGGCTCCGCTGATGACTGGTGATTCGCCGGGGTAGGCGGCGTAGGTGATGGGGGCGTCTTTTCGGCCGGAATCTTCAGGGGTGAAGGTGAGTGGTTGGTCCAGGCGGTAGGTGCCTTTACGAATAAGAACCGTATAGGCTTTTTGTTTTTGGGTGATGGCGTGATGGACGGCCTGTTGGGCCCGTTCAATGGTGGAGAAGGGGCCGTCGGTCTGGTCGGCGTTGGGTTTTGCGAGTCGGCCGCTCCAGCTATCCCGGCCGGTGGTGGATACGTAGAAGTCGGCTTGGGCGGGTAGCTGATCGGCGAAAAGGGAAACGTTGAACAGGGATACCAGAACGAAGGCCAGTGGGCCGGAGAGGCGAGCGTACATGATTAACTCCTGTAAAGAGACAGTTCTTTGTGGAGGAGAGCTTAATCTATAGAAGGTGTTTCGTGAAGATCGGGCTTGACCGGTTTTGCCACTTGGGGGAGGATAGCAACGAAAGATTCCACCCTTCATACCCAAAGGAGCCTGGGCGATGCAATTCAGAATTCGATTAACCTTCTTGTTGGTAGCGACTTTCGGTTTTTTGACTGGTGGCGTATTTGCTGAGCCGGCGATTTATCACGATGCGGACGCCAGTTTTGCGGAGAAGTTGGCGGCCAAGGAGATCCGGCGATATGTGTACCTGCGGACGGGGCAGCGGCTGCCTATACATCAGGCGGACGTGTCCGCGGTGAACGAGATGGAAGGTATTATTGTGGGGCGTAAGGATCGGCCGACCATTCGTCGCTTGGCCTTGATGGCGGGATTGGAGGCGGAGGTCGCCCGGCTGCATTATGACCATTATTTGCTCAAGACAATCGATCGCAAGCAGCGGCGAATATTAATGATCAGCGGTGGCGATGATATCGGCACTTTGTATGGCACGTATCGATTCGCCGAGCATCTGGGTGTGCGGTTTTATCTTCACGGGGACGTGATTCCGGATAAGCGGATGACTTTTGAGGTCCCGGTGATTGAGGATCGCCAAATTCCGTTGTTTAGTTTGCGGGGCATTCAGCCGTTTCATGATTTTCCCGAGGGGCCGGACTGGTGGAGTCTTGATGGGTATAAAATGGTTTTGTCGCAACTGCCCAAGATGGGTATGAATTTCTTTGGATTGCATACCTATCCTGAAGGCGGGGTTGGGCCTGAACCAGCGGTTTGGATCGGTAAGGAAGAATCAATTAACGCTGATGGCACAGTCAAGGTCAGTTATCCCTCGCGACATTTTACTACGTACAACGGGACATGGGGTTACCAGAAAAAGGATACTTCTGCATATCACTGTGGGGCGGCGGCGCTGTTTGAACATGATGCGTACGGGGCGGATTACATGATCGGGCACGCGCCCTGGCCGAAGGAACCGCAGGAATGTAACGAAGTGTTTAATGAATTTGGGAAGTGGCTGGGGGAGGCCTTTGATTATGCCCATCGGTTGGGTATTCGCACATGCGTAGGGACAGAGACGCCGCTGACGATCCCCACAGTGGTGAAAAAGCGTTGTGGTTTTGCTGATAAGGATGCGTCGGATGTTAAGACAGCGCGGGAATTTTATCGCGGGATGTTTCGACGGATCATGCGGGCGTATGCGATCGATTATTACTGGTTTTGGACACCGGAGGGGTGGACCTGGCATGGCGTGACGGACGAGAAGGTGCAACAGACTTTGGGGGATATAAAGGCGGCGATCGCGGCGGCGAAGGATCTTCGGGTGCCGTTTACGCTGGCGACATGTGGATGGGTGCTTGGTCCGCCGCAGGACCGGGCCTTGTTTGATGAGCAGTTGCCCAAGGACATGCCCATGAGTTGTATCAATCGCATGGTGGGCAAGGAGCCGGTGGAGCCGGGGTTTCGCGAAGTGACGGGGCGGGGGAAGTGGGCGATACCATGGCTGGAGGATGATCCGGCGTTAACTATTCCGCAGCTATGGGCGGGGCGAATGCGGCGGGATGCGTTTGATGCGTTGCGCTATGGTTGCAATGGTTTGATGGGAATTCACTGGCGGACGCGCATACTTGGGCCGCAGGCGCGGGCGTTGGCCTTGGCAGCGTGGGATCAGACCGGCTGGTCGAGTGCGGCGCGGGTCGTGGTGGATAAGGAATGCAGCGATGGGGTGATCGGGGGGACGGTTGTTACGTATGGACAACCGATCGAAGGGACAGAGCAGGATGCGATTTACCAATCGGTTCGTTATAACCTTTCCGCTTATCACGTAGCGGTGCCGAACGGCAATTACACGGTGACCTTGAAGTTTTGTGAGCCGCATTATGGCGAGAAAGGTCGACGGGTATTCAGTGTGAGGGTGCAGGGGAAGCGGGTGGTCGATCGGCTGGATGTTTTTGCCAAGGTGGGGAAAGATCATGCGTATGATGTCAGTGTCGATAACGTGAAGGTGAATAAGGGATACGTGGATATTTCTTTTACTCAGGTTATTGAGTTTCCTTGTATTGCCGGCATTGTGGTGGAAGGTAACGGGGTCAGTAGGAAGATTAACTGCGGCGGCGGTGCGCTCGGTGAATTTGCGGCGGACTTGAAGGTCTGCCCGGAGTTGCCGCGGGATCTGCCGACGGATGACTTTTACGGAGACTGGGCGGATTATATGTTTGGTAAGGAGGTTGGTCCGTCGATTGCGGAGATATTTGATCGGTTGGATGGGAAATTGCCTGTTCCGGCGGGGTGGAAAGACGGGCCGGGAGGCATTCAGCCTGATCCGCGTCCGTGGAAAGAGGTGAGCCGGGAATATGCGTTTGTGGATGAGTTGGCGGCGTTGCGGCCTTTGGTCAAGGGGAAGGGGAATCTCGCGCGGTTTGATTATTGGCTGAACAATTTCCGGTACATGAAGACGATGGCCCAAATCAATTGCACCTGGGCGAAGTATAACGAGGTAATCAAAAAGGTTGAGAGTGAAAAGGATTCACAGGAGAAGGAGCAGTTGCTTCGCCGGCGGGCCTTGCCTTTACGCAAAGTGTTGGTTGGGTTGGTAGAAAAGATGTACGACCATTTGTTGGCCACGGTAAGTACGACGGGGGGAATGGGCAACGTGGCCAACTGGGAGCAACATCTTGTGCCGGTATTGTTGGAGGAGCCCGGCCAGGAGTTGGCGGAGTTGTTGGGCGAGCCTTTGCCGGCGGATGCGCAATTGCGCAAGGAGTATCGCGGGCCGTTGCGGGTGATTGTCCCGGTGGGGCGGACCAGTTTGAGAAGTAATGAGGATTTGCGGCTGAAGGTATGTGTATTATCTGAAAGTGAGCTGCAAGAAGGGGTTTTGTGTTGGCGGCCTATGGATCGGGGCGAGTTTAAACGAGTCACGTTGCAACACGTATCGCGCGGTGTTTATGAGGTGGAGTTAAGCGCGAAGGCGATCGCGGGTGAAGATTTTGAATATTACATTGAGGTGAAGAACGCCGATGGCGAGGAAGGTTATTTCCCGGCCGCCGCGCCTCAGCAATGTCAGACGGTGGTGCTTTGGCCGGATAATCGATGAGTTAATCGAGTTTGTGTTTTATTTGCGGAAATCGAACCAATGCCAAAGTTATGGAGGTTATTGATTATGAGGGCGAAGCACATAGCGGTACTTTTTGTGGCGATTGCATCCGTATTGTTTTTAACCAGTGGTACAACACTGGCTGGCGAGCAGGAAGCCGGTGTGAAGGCGGGTGATAATGCGGTTGATTTAGCCAAGATTCGAGGGGAGATCTACGATTATTTTGAGAAAATTCGCGATAAAGGCGGGCCATACGGTTGTTATCGGCGTGGGCCGGGGCGTCGTTCGGGATTGTACGCGTCGCTGGACGTGGCCTTGATGCGGGCGATCATGGGGGAGGACCTCATGAAGACGTTGAACGCTCAGCAGCGGCGGGAATGGATCAACTTGATTAATTCTTATCAGGATCGCAAAGACGGGCATTATGAAGATACGCTTGGCCACAGTAAGCTGCATGGTAACGGTATGGTGATCGGGGCGCTGGGAGTGCTTGGCGGGCAGATGCGTTATCCGGTCAAGTTGTATGAGCCTTTTGATACGGTGGAAGAGATTGGTGATTGGCTGGACAAGGAAGTGGACTGGTCGCATTTGTGGGGCGGGTCGCACTTGTTCTGGGGTGGTTTGCACTGTTTCAGTTTTTCCAAGGCTTGTACGCCGGAGTGGCGGGATGCGGTGATTGAGTGGTTGAGTAAGAACGTTGATCCGCAGACGGGTTGGTGGCGTAAGGGTGTGAAGCATGCCAGCCCGTATGAGCCGCTGGGGGGAATGGTGCACATCATTCCTATTTATGAGCATCATGGTTACAGATTTCCATATCCGAAAAAGACGATCGACAGCATACTGGAGTTACAGGCGGAGAAGGGGCATTGGTTGGCGGTTTCGGGGCAGAGGAATTACATGACGTACATGGAATTGGACGCCTTGTATGCCCTTCGTTTTATGCAACAGCAGGCTCCCGGTTATCGCACGGAGGATATCAAGGCGGCGGTGCGAAAGTATTCCGATTTGGTGCGTGACTACTGGCCGGTACGGAAGAAAGGTCTTTTCGGTGCCCATCCGCATCATATGCTGGCGGCGGTGGGGATATTCGGTTTGTTGCAGCAGCATATGCCCGAGGTTTGGCAGGATGAAAAGCAATGGACGGACATTTTCAGTGATCGCCAGTTATATCGGACGGCGGAGGTGGAGAAGTTGCCGTCGGCTAAGAAGTGACGGCCGCTTAGTGAGCGATTTGCGCAAATTAAAATCGGTCGGCTGTTAAAGGCCGGCCGATTTTTTATCTAAAAGGCGCGAAGACGACTATGCGCCCCCGGAAAACAAACCTTCGAACAGGGATACGATAAAGCCGATAATCCCGTCCGTCAGTAGGCTTTGCAATTCAGTTACGATATTGGTCGCGATCGTGTTCCAGTCAAACATGCCAGTCTCCTTGACTATTGATGTTGAAATCCTTTTTACCCATGTATGGTTATTAATAGAAACGAATTGTCTGCGTTTGTCAAAATTTCCTGATAAAGGTTTTATCGGCCAATTTATACGGCGGGGTTAAGTTACGTTTTCCTTTTATTAAGCCATGCTTGTCATAATTGGCAATGTACGTCTTTTCTTTAAGTAGTCGCGGTAAGGTGAATTTTGCGCATACAGGCTTAACAGTGTGTATAAAAGTTACCAAGGGGGCTTAGCGGATAGTGGATGCGCAGTTTGCGCGTCCGCGTTTTTCCAAGTATCGCTGGTGGTATTCTTCGGCCGGGTAGAAGGAGCCGGCGGGAGTGATTTCAGTGATTATCGGCCTATTGAACCGACCGCTTTGCTCAATTTGTGACTTGGAGGCCTGGGCGGCGGATAGCTGCCGGGCGTCGTAATAAAAGATGGCGGAGCGATATTGGCTTCCGACGTCGGGTCCTTGGCGATTGGGCGTGGTCGGATCATGGATTTTCCAGAAGATTTGGAGGAGTTGCTCGTAAGAGACCTGGTTCGGGTCGTAGATACCGCGCACCGTTTCGGCGTGGCCGGTGGTATCAGTGCAGACATCTTCGTAGGTGGGATGGGGCCGATTTCCACCGGTGTAGCCGACAGTCGTTTCCACAACGCCTTCTACCTGGCGGAAGGCGGCTTCAACGCCCCAGAAACAGCCGGCGGCAAAAGCAGCCTTTTCCACATGTTTTTTTTCAGCGGGTGCGGAGGAGTCGGTTTGATTGTTTTTCCCCTGTTTTTTCATTGTGGTTGACTCCGGATGTTTAGTGCATTGGCCTATTCCCGTCGTGGCCAAGGCACAAACTACCAATATTATAAGAAACAGACTTCTGTAATTTCTATGATTCATAAATATCCTTTGAATTAATTGGACCATTTAAATTTGCCGTGGGTGATTACTCTGTTGATACAGGTTCATTCTTGTTTTCCAAGGCCGAATCCAGCGTATGCCAGGCCAAAGTGGCGCATTTAACCCGGGCGGGGTAGCGGCATACGCCGGAGAAGACCTCGAGTTTGCCGAGATTTGGTCCATCTGAAGTTTCCACTGATCCGCCGGTGATCAATTGGTGGAATTTTTTGAATAGCGCCTTGGCTTCGGCCAGGGTTTTGCCCTTTAGAGTTTCGGTCATCAGGGAGGCGGAAGCGGTTGAGATTGCGCAACCTCTGCCTTCGAAGGAAATATCTTCCACTAGGCCGTCGCGAATTTGCAAGTATAAGGTCAGGTGGTCGCCACACAATGGATTATGCCCTTCCGCACAACGGTCAGGGGCGGACATGGGATGGCGATTTCTCGGCCGCTTGTTGTGGTCGAGTATGACCTGTTGATAGAGATTATTCAGTTCATTATTCAACGAAACACCTCGATTACTTTTTGGAGAGCGTTTACTAACGTGTCCAGTTCTTCTTGAGTGTTGTAGAAAGCCAGGGACGCGCGGGCGGTAGCCGGCACGTTGAAACGCGCCATCACCGGCTGGGCGCAATGATGGCCGGACCGAATGGCAATGCCTTGGCCGTCCAGTAAGGTGCCGATGTCATGCGGATGCACACCGTCAATGCTGAAAGAGACAACGGCCGCCTTATGTTGGGCGGTGCCGATGAGGCGTACGCCGGGGATCTCCTGGAGGCGCCCGGTGGCGTAATTTAAGAGTTTGTTTTCATGGGCGGCGATATTTTGCAGCCCGACGTTGTTGACGTACCTGATCGCTTCGCCGAGGCCGACCGCGCCGGCAATGTTGGGTGTGCCCGCCTCGAATTTGTAGGGCAGTTCGTTGTAGGTAGTTTCGGCAAAGCTGACGGAACGGATCATTTCCCCGCCGGATTGATAGGGGGGCATCGCGTTCAGTAGTGTTTCCTTGCCGTATAGTATGCCGATGCCCGTCGGGCCGTAGAGTTTATGCCCGGAAAAGACGAAGAAATCGGCGTTCAGGGCTTGCACGTCGATCGGCGTATGGGGTGCGGACTGGGCTCCGTCGATTAAAACGGGGATATCGTGGCGATGAGCGATTTGGATGACTTTTTCTATGGGATTTATCGTACCCAAGGCGTTGGAAACGTGAACCATAGCGACCAGTTTCGTGCGCTCGTTGAGCAGTTTTTCGTATTCCTCGAAGATCAATTCGCCGCGGTCGTTGATGGGAGCCACTTTCAGTTTCGTGCCGGTTTGCTGACAGACGATCTGCCAGGGCACGATGTTGGAGTGATGCTCCATGGCGGAGATGAGGATTTCGTCCCCTTGGCGCAGGCGGGGGCGGGCGAAGCTGGCGGCGACGAGGTTGATGGCCTCGGTGGCGCCGCGGACAAAGATGATTTCTTCAGGCCGATGGGCATTAATAAAATTCTGAACTTGTCGACGGGCTTGTTCATATTTCTCTGTAGCCCGAGCGCTTAACTCATGGATACCACGGTGGACGTTGGCGTTATCGCAGCGGTAATAATTATTTTCCGCCTCGATGACGGACAAGGGTTTCTGGGTGGTGGCGGCATTGTCCAGGTACACCAGCGGCTGACCGTTGATCCTCTGCTGTAAGGCGGGGAAGTTTCGCCGAATCGTTTGAACATCCAAGCGATTTGTGGAGGAATTACCGTCCACCGCCTGTTCCTTTCTTTCAAGATTGGTTTTAATAACGCTCATTGCCGTCCTTTAAATTTTGAGGTTTCGATAGCCGTTTAGTCAGCCAATCGTTAAGCCAATCGCGCAGTTCTTTTATGCTGATAGTGTCCGTAATTTCGGATGCAAAGGCCCGGACCAGCAGGTTGCGGGCCTGTTTTTCGGACAGGCCGCGGGAACGAAGATAAAAGATTGAATCCCGGTTTAATTGGCCAATGGTTGCGCCGTGCGTACACTTTACGTCGTCCGTAAAAATCTCTAATTGCGGTTTTGAATTTACATGGGCCTTATCCGACAGCAGCAGGTTCATGTTAGTTTGTTTGGCGTCGGTTTGCGGAGCGTTTGGGCTTACGTAAATTCGACCGCTGAATACCCCGTGTGCTTCGTCATCATATATACCTTTGAAATATTCCCGGCTGGTGCAGTGCGGCCGGTTATGGTCCACCCTTATGTAATGGTCGATCAATTGTCGGTTTTGCCCGACGGACAGGCCGCGCAGGCCGCAATCACATCCTTCGCCGTTCAGAAAGACGTGAAGGTTGTTCCGGGAGAGAGAGGCTCCCATGGCGATAGAATGGAGACGGAAGCGGCTGCCGCTTGCCTGAGAAACGTTCAAGGTGCCTATATGAAAAGCATCATGATTTTCGCGTTGTATCTTATAGTGATCGAGTATCGCATGATCAGCCAAGACTATTTCACAAACCGAATTGGTCAAGTACGTTTCGTTTCTTGAGCCGGCGTAGTGTTCAAGGATCGTGACCTGGCTTTGTTCGCCGAGGAGAAACAGGTTTCGTGGATGTGAAACGGTTGGTGTAGTGCGTCCAGTGGAGAGGTATAACAATTCAATGGGTTTTTCCACAACCACGCCGGCGGGTATGTGGATAAAAGCCCCGTCTCTGAAGGAAGCGGTATTCCACGCCGTGAAATAATGGGTATAGTGATCGGCATGGCGGGCCAGGTGTTTTTGCACTAATTCAGTTTCGCTATTCAAGGCTTCGGAAAGGCTGAGTACCTTTACTGCGGGTGGCAATTGTTCGAGGTTGGATAATTGCGGGCTGAAATGGCTGTTGACGAATACCAGGCGACAGCCATTGCCGGGAGCGAACAAATATTTTTCATCCAATGTCTGGTCGATTCGTTTTTCATCGTGTTCGGCCGGTGCAAAATCGATTTCAGCCAGTGCCGCTAAATTGGTGAACCGCCAGTCCTCATGCCGGGTGGTTGGTATGGACAGTTTGCGCAGCCGGTCGGCGGCTTCAGTTTGGATGTTCGTTAAATACTGCTGCCCCTTGGACATCCATGCGGACCAGTCGCGGTTTTGGAAAGCAATGTCTTGTTTGTGGGTAATGAAACTCATGGTTATATCCGTTTTATTTTGCCACCGGTTTGGATAGAAAAACTTCTTTTTCCAGTTCCGCGTATCCCTTTTCTTCCAATTCATAGGCCAAGGATTTATCGCCGGATTTGATGATCCGCCCGTCGAGCAATACGTGGACGTGGTCCGGCACGATATAGTTCAACAGCCGCTGGTAGTGGGTCACGACAATGATGGCTCGATCTTTGCGTCGCAGTTGGTTCACCCCGTCGGCCACGATGCGCAGGGCGTCGATATCAAGGCCCGAATCGGTTTCGTCGAGGATGGCCAGTTTCGGTTCGAGGACGGCCATCTGGAGGATCTCGTTGCGTTTTTTCTCCCCGCCGGAAAACCCCTCATTAACCGCCCGGCTCAACAGGCTTTCGTCCATTTGCACGAGTTTCATTTTTTCTTTGATCAGGGAGAGGCAGTCTATGGCGTCGAGTTCTTCCTCGCCGCGGTAACTGCGCTGGGCGTTAAGGGCCGCCTGGAGGAAGTACATGCTGTTGACCCCGGGGATTTCAAGCGGGTACTGGAAGGCGAGGAACACGCCTTGGCAGGCGCGCTGTTCCGGAGTCATCTCCAGCAGGTTGCGTCCTTCGTAGGTGATACTGCCAGCAGTGACTTCGTATCCGTCGCGCCCGGCAATGATCTGGGCCAAGGTGCTTTTCCCCGAGCCGTTGGGGCCCATGATGGAATGGACCTCGCCGGGATTCACTTGCAGATTGATACCGCGGAGGATTTCGTTGTTTTCAACAGACGCATGTAAGTTTTTTATTTGCAGCATGGTTATTTCCTTAAGCTTTTCGTATCCGTTGCGGATTCTGGATCCTTGACTTAACCGACACTTCCTTCCAGACTCACTTCCAATAGTTTTTGGGCTTCCACGGCAAACTCCATGGGCAGTTCCTTGAACACTTCCTTGCAAAAGCCGTTAACGATGATGGAGATCGCGTTTTCCGTGGAGATGCCGCGCTGGTTGCAATAGAAAATCTGGTCTTCGCCGATTTTGGAGGTTGAGGCTTCGTGTTCCATCTGGGCGGTTTTGTTTTTGACCTCGATATAGGGGAAGGTATGGGCCCCGCACTGGTCCCCGATCAGTAGTGAATCGCATTGCGTATAGTTGCGGGCCCCGTCCGCTTTGTTGTTGATTTTGACCAGGCCGCGATAGGTGTTTTGTCCCCGGCCGGCGGAAATACCCTTGGAAACAATGTTGCTGCGGGTGTTTTTTCCGATGTGGATCATCTTGGTTCCGGTGTCCGCCTGCTGGTAATTGTTGGTCATGGCCACGGAATAAAATTCGCCGACGGAGTTGTCGCCCAGCAGGACGCAGCCGGGATATTTCCAGGTGATGGCGGATCCGGTTTCGACCTGGGTCCAGGAGATTCGCGAATTGCGCCCCTGGCATTTACCCCGCTTGGTGACAAAATTGTAGATGCCGCCCTTGCCTTCGTGGTCGCCTGGGTACCAGTTTTGGACCGTGGAATACTTGATGGTGGCGTTGTTCATAGCGACGATTTCCACGACGGCGGCATGGAGTTGGTTTTCGTCGCGCATGGGAGCGGTACAACCTTCCAGGTAGCTGACGTAACTGTCATCCTCGGCGATGATCAGGGTTCGTTCGAACTGGCCGGTGGCGGCGGCGTTGATGCGGAAGTAAGTGGACAATTCCATGGGACAGCGCACGCCCTTGGGGATGTACACGAAGGAACCGTCACTAAAGACGGCGGAATTCAGGGCGGCGAAATAGTTGTCCGAATAGGGGACGACCGTGCCAAGATATTTTTGCACTAACTCGGGGTGATTTTGAACGGCTTCCGAGAAGCTGCAGAAGATGATGCCCAGTTCTTCGAGCTTTTTTTTGAAGGTGATGGCCACGGAGACGCTGTCGAAGACGGCATCCACGGCCACGCCTGCGAGGAGCTCCTGTTCCTGCAGAGGGATGCCCAGTTTCTGGTAGGTTTCCAGCAGCTTAGGATCAACCTCGTCCAGGCTGTTGTACTTGGCCCGCTGCTTGGGGGCGGAGTAATATACGATGTCTTGGTAGTTGATGGGCGGATAGTGGACATTCGGCCATTTGGGCTTGGTCATGGTCAGCCAATGGCGGTACGCTTTCAGTCGCCATTGGAGCATGAACTCCGGCTCCTGTTTCTTGGCGGAGATCAGGCGGATGATGTCCTCGTTCAAGCCCGGAGGAACAGTTTCTGATTCCACGTCGGTGACGAAGCCGTACTTGTACGCCTGTCTTGCCCATTGCTCGAGTGTGTTGTTGTTGGTGGCCATTAAATCGAATCCCCCGCATGAAAATCAGCCTGGCGAAATCAGGCTGAAGAACGCAGCCCTGGCGTAAAGCTTTACTTCATGGCTTTGTTTGTATGGATTCTTCTCCCATAGTTTTTTGTCCACACGGCTTCTTACTGAATAAATATAGCACTAAAATGGTACTAAATCAATACGGTTTTGTAATTTGTGTTCCATTTTAGGGATATTTATTAAAGCATTTTTTGAGCAAAGAGGGATTACTATTCCTTTTGTGAAACAATCCCTATTTTCTTGCTGTTTTTTATGTGGCTGACCTGCAAGCCGGGTTTTTTATTGTTGCGGAGTCAAAATAACTCGCAAGGCGAGTGGGGGAAATACTCCTTTGTTTCATTGGCCTGGTTCTGGGGTTATTATGGGCTGACAGTACAGTCGGGCTGTTATTGAAGGGTGGAGGTCCGGAGGAGGCGGCGAAATAGTTCCCAAACGAGTCCGCATTTATTTTCAGTAATATCCAGATCAGGGAGACGACCATGAAGCACAACAAATCCACGCGAAGGGAAATGCTCAAAAAGACCACGGGTTTGGCGGCGGGGGCGTTTTCCGCGCCGTACATCGTGCCCTCGACGGTTTTTGGCGGGAAGGGTAAAACCGCGCCGAACGATCGCATCGTGATGGGATGTATCGGGGTTGGCGGCCAAGGTACAGGCAACATGAATATTTTTATGCACAACCCTGAGGTGCAGGTGGTGGCAGTTAATGACGTGGAACGAAAAACCAACCGTTATTATGGTGGCGGCACTCGCGGTTGGGAGCCAGCCCAGGAGATGGTGAACAAATATTACGCCCAGCAGAGCGCCAGAGGTGACTATAAGGGCTGTGATGCGTACAAGGATTTTCGCGAGCTGTTGCAGCGCAAGGATATTGATGCGGTGACGGTCTGTACGCCGGATCATTGGCATGGGTTGATCTGCGTGGCGGCGGCGCATGCGGGTAAGCATATCTATTGCGAAAAACCATTGACCAATACCATTGTTGAAGGGCGAGCGGCGGTTGATGCGGCGAAGAAAAACAAGCGGCTGTTGCAGACCGGCAGTCATGAACGTTCCACCGAAACCGTGCGGTATGCGTGTGAATTGGTGCGCAACGGTTATATCGGGAAGCTGCATACGTTGCGGATCAACCTGCCGGTAGGGCAGGGTCATCATCAAAAAGTGATGGCCATGGCTAAAGAGCCACAGCCGGTAATTCCGGTGCCGGAAGGATTTGATTACGACATGTGGCTTGGGCCGGCAAAGAAGAGACCATATCAAAAGAACAGCTGCCATTTCTGGTGGCGGTTTATCCTTGCCCATGGCGGCGGAGAGATGACCGACCGTGGAGCCCACGTGATTGACATCGGGCAATTGGGTAACGGCACGGACGACACCGGTCCGGTGATGTTTAAGGCCAAGGGCGAGCGACCGTCGGGCAGCATATTCAATACGTTTATGAAATTCGACTTCGAATGCGAATACGCCAATGGGGTTCGCATGATCGGCAGTAATGATGAGCCGCGGGGTGTAAGGTTTGAAGGCGATGAGGGGTGGATTTTCGTGCACGTACATGGCGGGAAGCTGGAGGCAAGTTCAGCTTCGTTGTTGAAGACCAAGATCAAGGAAGATGAAATCCACCTTGGTCGTAGCAAGGGGCATCGCAAAAACTTTATTGAGGCCATCCGTGGCCGAAACAAGCTGATGGCTCCGGGTGAGGTCGGGCATCGGACAGCCACCATCTGTCACCTGTTGAATATTGCCATGCTGACCGGGGCGGAATTGCGATGGGATCCGCAGAAGGAGCAGATCACCAATAATGCGGAAGCCAACAAGATGTTGGCCCGCCCGATGCGTCAGCCCTGGTCCTTGGAGGCGGACTGGATGGCCAAAATGAAAGCATAAATTCGACGCAGGTTTGGCCTGTGGCATGTTGATATTCGTGCGAATCCGGGTGATGGTTTGTCATCCGGGTTTGTTATGCGCGGTAAAGGCGGGGGATGGTGGCGGAATAATGCTTGGACATAGGCGGATGTTTTGGCGCTGGGGCGGTTTTCGCGTGGGCCGGGTGGCGTTATTATATGGTTTCATTGGATGATATATTTTTGAGGAAAACCGGATACAACAAAGGATGGAAGTCATGAAACGATCGATGATTAATGCCAATATTAAGCTGGCTAAGGAGTTGCTCGACAAGTTCAGTTTCAAGTTGCCGAAGTGGGGCTATTGGTCGCCGGACCAGTGGAAGAAGGTCGGCCTGGAAGCCCGGGAAATCAAGGAATGTATGTTGGGTTGGGATTTGACCGATTTCGGTTTGGGCGATTTCGAGAATAAAGGGCTGACCTTGTTCACCATTCGCAACGGGAACCTGGCGAACAAAAATAACGAGAAGACGTACGCGGAGAAGATCATGCTGGTCAAGGATGGCCAAATCACGCCGATGCACTTTCACTGGTCGAAGATGGAAGACATTATCAATCGTGGCGGGGGCGATTTGCTGATCCAGCTTTACAATTCCACGCCGGACGAGCAGTTGGATGAAAAAAGCGAAGTAAAGGTTTCGATTGACGGCATTATGCATACGGTGGAGCCTGGTGGAACAGTGCGGCTGAAGCCAGGCGAGAGTATTACGTTGACCCGGGGTATGTACCATAAGTTCTGGGCAGAGGGTGGCCATAGCATAGTTGGTGAAGTGTCCATGACCAATGACGACAACGTGGATAATCGGTTTTACGAGCAGCTCGGCCGCTTTCCGGAAATCGAGGAAGACGAACCGCCGATTCACTTGTTGTGTAACGAATATCCCGAACTGTAGGGGAATGATTCGGGCAAACAAATAATAGAATAAGACCGATGCCTGCTTACGAAACGGTTGGCATCGGTTTTTTTTATTGGCTGGCAGGGGATATTTTTATGACGGGGGAGAAATAACTTTTCTTATATCCGGTGTGCTTGTGACGGGATTATGAGTCACCTTGTGACGAGTCGTTTTCGGGGGGTTGTTTGAGTTCGGACTGTTTAGTTGAGCATTTGGATGCACTGCAGACGGGGCAGCCGCCGGCGATGACGAAGCCGAGGATGCCGCCGAAAATTGCGGCGCCGTACCATGAGCCTGTAATGGGGCAGGCGCCGGTTGCTGTACACAAAATTTGCGAATAGCCGACAATTCCACCGATGATTGCGCCTATACCTAAACCAATCAATCCTTTCATGCTGATCCTTTCTTGTTTGGATTTAACTTTTCTTATCAAAATCATAGGCAGGCGTCGCCGGTAAATCCAACGGGGCTACTTTTTGGACATTTCGTGTCTGCAAGTTCCATCTGTAAAGGATGCTGAGAGCTGCCGATCGGCGGCGCAGACCAAGAGAGACCGTTTTTTAAGCGGTCCGACCTTTCCTGGCAGGCGAATCAAAGGTTCAGGATGAGCAGAATCGATCGAAGACGTTGCCGAGCAGGTCGGCCACGTCGCGGCGGATATCCTCTTCGGATATTTTTCGGCCGGCGTCGGCGAGGTCTTCGTACTTGTCGGCCAGTACGTCGGCGATGATTTTGCGGCTATGGGTCCACTTGTAGATTAACTGATCGAGGACGCGGGCGTCGGAGTGCTGGGGCATAAAGGAGAGGCCCAGCATTTCGAGCCGTTCGCGGGTCATTTCCTCGATGATGCTGGGATTGTTGAGGAACCACCAGCAGCCGAACAGCAGCAGGTTATTAAATTTCCGCGCGGTGACGCAGAGTTCATGTTGGTTTTCGCGGGAGAGCATGGTGACCAAAAATCGGTTATCGGGGAAGTCGCGGCAAAGGCACTCCACTACACGGACGTCGGCCTTGCCTACGCCGTCGGCGGCCAGGCGGAGTTGAGGATTCACCTGGCGGTTAACCCCGGTCATCATGGCAAAGGGAATGTCGGCTTCGCAGGCGGCGGGTAAGACACAATGCTCAAGCAGCAGGGACCGTGGGCTGTCTTCAGGGTACTTGAAATCAGGAGGTAGAGAGACAGCCAGGTAACGAGGATTCGTTTTTTTAATCCAATCGTCAAGAAAACGCCGAACAGTTTTGCGATCCGCTTCGCCTAAGTCGCCAGTGACCTTGTAGCCGAGTTGTTCAAGCTTTTCTGTTGATTCGTTCCAGTTGTTAAGCAGGGGATCGATACGCAGGGCGGCCTGGAAGCGGCGGTCGAATTTTTGACCGGCCTGCCAGACGGGGCGTTCTTCGTTGTCGAAGGGATCGTTGGTCATGACCACGGAACGGATGTTGGCTACGTTCAGCACCTTGTCCACGTATTCTTCGGCGTTGAGCATGGCAAAATAATTGCGGCTTTGCTCCAGGTCTTTGGCGTTGGTATCCAGGCCGAAAGCGTGTAACACGGTAAGCACGCCGCGGGCTGCCTCGGAGACCGGCGTTCGTTCGACGAACAGATGTTTCCAGATATGGTCGGCCTGTTGTTGTTTGGTCATGTCCCAGAACTGCTGATACGGGATAGGGGCTACGCGAAAGACTTCGGCGATGAGGTAGTGATAAGTCAGCAGTTCGTCGATTCCCCAGAGCAGCAATTTACCGAAGGCGGGTGCATACAGGTGGGTATGCATGTCCAGCACGGGAGTTTCTTGGGTGACTTGATGAACTTTTTGGCGTAATAGCGGCCGGGGGACCTCAGGCACGGCGATCACTCCTTTTCGATAATTTGCAAAGCGGCGAGCATGTAACCGATGGCGTGAGCCATGCCGCCATGCCAGGGAGCTTGGCAGGCAAGTGCGGGAGCATGGTCGGGGACGATCACGCCGTCATAGTTATTACGGTGCAATATGCGCATCGCGTGGAGCATGTCAAGATCGCCTTCGTCCACGAAAACTTCTTTATAGCGGGGGACTTTGCCTTTGATATTGCGGAAGTGCACGTAGGCGATAGAGCCCTGTTTACTGTGTTGATCAAGGGTTTCATAGGGATCGCCGTTGTTCATTTCCGCGGTGGTACCGATGCAGAATTCCAGGGCGTTGGATTTGCTGGGGACTAGCTCCAGCAACTTTTGGTAATGCTGAGGTTCGTGGATCAGTCGAGGCTGGCCGCGCAATTTGGGAACCGGGGGATCATCGGGATGGGCGGCCAGGCGTACGCCGGCTTCTTCGGCGACGGGTACGATTTCGCGCAGGAAGTCCTGCAAACGTTGCCAGAGTTCTTCAACATTTACCAGAGGGATAGTTTTATTCGGGGCATCATGATCGTAAGTGATGTTCCAGATTTCACCTTCGGGAATCGGGGGTTTTTCGGTACTGTTGGGGGCTTGGAAACAAGGGATTTTGCCCCACCGCGGGCATAGGGGCCGGTGGTTTGCCCCCACACGCCGGCCAGGCTGAAGTAATAACCAATGGCGGGAATGCCTGCTTTTCCCACCCGGCGGATCATGGTTTTGATGTTTTCGATTTGCTCTTTTTTTCGCGGGCCGTCAAGCAGGATGTCATGCCAATGGGCGGGCTCGAAATTTTCAATTGCTGCCGGCTGAAGGCCTTCGTCGCGCAGATCAGCCACCAATCCGTCCAGCAATTCCTGGGACCAGATTGCGGTTTCCCGGTGTTCGCCCTTGTATTCGCACTGGTCATAGCCGACGGCCGGGCTATTGTTGAAGTAATCCACCAGGTGGGCGACCACGTGGGTGCAGCCAACCTGTTTGGCGAAGCGATAATTATCACGATTTAACAAGTGATGATATAAACCTAATCCTATTTTCATTGCTGCT